>JAAYCX010000019.1 GCA_012729555.1 Acidobacteriota bacterium | reverse complement strand
GCAGGTCGCTGATCCCCTCGATCTTCTTGTCGCGCACCAGCTCCGCGATCCGCTCGATCAGCCTGGCCTTGTTCACCTGGTAGGGGATTTCGGTCACGACGATGGCTTCGCGCTCGCGCGCCATCTTTTCGATCCCCGCCCGGGCGCGCAACGTGATGATGCCGCGGCCGGTCTCGTATGCGGAGCGGATCCCGCTGCGCCCGTAGATGAATCCGGCGGTCGGGAAATCGGGCCCGGGGACGCACTGCATGACCCGGTCGAGGGGGGCGTCCGGGTCCCCGATGAGGAGGATGGTCGCCTCGATGATCTCGTTGAGGTTGTGCGGCGGCACGTTGGTCGCCATCCCCACCGCGATGCCGCTCGACCCGTTGACCAGCAGGTTGGGAAAGCGCGCGGGGAGCACCAGCGGCTCCCGGAGGGAGTCGTCGTAGTTGGGGCCGAAATCGACCGTGTCCTTTTCGAGGTCCGCCAGCAGCTCGTCCGCGATGCGCTCCATCCGGACCTCGGTATAGCGCATCGCCGCCGCGCTGTCCCCGTCCACGGAACCGAAGTTCCCCTGGCCGTCCACGAGCGGGTAGCGGATGGAGAAATCCTGGGCGAGGCGCACGATGGTGTCGTAAACGGCGCTGTCCCCGTGCGGGTGGTACTTGCCGATCACATCCCCCACGATGCGGGCCGACTTCTTGTACGGCTTCGCGTGGGTGTTCCCCAGATCGTGCATGGCGTAGAGCACGCGCCGGTGCACGGGCTTGAGCCCGTCGCGCACGTCGGGGAGGGCGCGGCCGATGATGACGCTCATGGCGTAGTCCAGGTAGGACTTGCTCATTTCGTCGATGATGTTTACGGGGATCTTGTCGAGAGCTTCGGTCATAACAGGCGCCTTCGGCTGCTAAATGTCGAGGTTTCGGACGTTCAGGGCGTTGTCCTCGATGAAACGCCGTCGCGGTTCCACCGTGTCCCCCATCAGGATGGTGAAGATGGCGTCGGTCTGGACGGCGTCGTCGATCGTCACCCTCAGCATCGTGCGGGTCTGGGGGTTCATGGTCGTTTCCCACAGCTGCCCGGGGTTCATCTCGCCCAGCCCCTTGTAGCGCTGCACGGCCAGGTCCTTCTTGCCCAGCGCGCGCAGGTACTGGAGGAGCTCCTCTCCCGAATGGACCGTCACGCAGTTCCCGTTTTCCCTGACGGTCAGGGGGGGCTTCCCCAGGGGGACCATGGCGGCGAAAAGCTCGAGCACCCGCTGCCATTCGGCCGAGGAGAGAAAATCCCAGTTCAGGGAGACCCTGTTTCCCCTGACCCCGTTCTCGACCTCGAGCGAAAACAGCCCGTGCTCCTCGTCCTCGAGAATGCGGCACCCGTACCCGATCTCCTCGAGGGCGGGGCAGAGCGAGGCCAGGAGCTCCTTCTGCTCGAACAGCTGGCGCAGGCTGAACCCCTGGTCGAAGAGCCCCCCCTCCCCGGCGATCGCCTCGAGCAGCCGCTCGAGCAGCTCCCCGTGCTGCAGCTTCCGGTTCAGTTTTTCCTGGATGGCGGCGCGTTCCCCCATCATGCGCACCACCCGGATGAGGCCCTCCCCGGTGTACTGCGTTCCCGTTTTTTCCACCGTCACGGCGACGCCGTCGGTCGCCCGCTTCATCAAAAAGTCGTCCATCTCCTGCTCGTCCTTCAGGTACCGGACCGACTTGCCGTGCCGGACCCCGTACAGGGGGGGCTGGGCGATGTAGATGTGGCCCCGCTCGAGCAGTTCGGGCATCTGCCGGTAGAAAAAGGTCAGCAGGAGCGTGCGGATGTGGGCCCCGTCCACGTCCGCGTCCGTCATGATGATGATGCGGTGGTAGCGGAGCTTTTCGGTGGCGAAGTCCTCCTTCCCGATCCCGGTCCCGAAGGCGGAGATCATCGTGGCGACCTCGGCGTTCCCCAGCATCTTGTCGAAGCGCGCCTTCTCGACGTTCAGGATCTTCCCCCGGATCGGCAGGATCGCCTGGAACTTGCGGTCCCTCCCCTGCTTGGCCGAGCCGCCGGCGCTGTCCCCCTCGACGATGTAGATCTCGCACAGCGCCGGGTCCCGCTCCTGGCAGTCGGCCAGCTTCCCCGGCAGGAGGGCCGTATCGAGCGCCCCCTTGCGCCGCGTCAGGTCCCTGGCCTTGCGCGCCGCCTCGCGCGCCCGCGCCGCTTCGATCCCCTTAGCCAGGACCTTGCGCGCCACCGCCGGGTTCTGCTCCAGGAAGGCCCCCAGGCTCTCGTTGACCGCCGCCTCCACCAGCCCCCGGACCTCGCTGTTCCCCAGCTTGGTCTTGGTCTGCCCCTCGAACTGCGGGTTTTTCAGCTTGACGCTGATGACGGCCACCAGCCCCTCGCGGATGTCCTCCCCGGTGGGGTTCTCCTTCAGGTCCTTGAGCAGGTCCTCCTTCTGGCCGTAGGCGTTGACGGTGCGCGTCAGGGCGGCCTTGAAGCCGGAGAGGTGGGTTCCCCCCTCGTGGGTGTTGATGTTGTTGGCGAAGGAGAAGATCGTCTCGCTGTAGCCGTCGTTGTACTGCATGGCGACCTCGACGATGACGTCCTCGCGCTGGGTCTCGAAATGGATCGGTTTGGGGTGGAGCACGTTCTTGTTCGTGTTCAGGTATTCGATGAAGGAGGCGATCCCCCCCTCGTATCGGAACGTCTCCCGGCGGTCGGAGCGGAGGTCCTCCAGGGCGATTTCCAGCCCCTTGTTGAGAAACGAGAGCTCCCTGAGGCGCGCGGCGATCGTGTCGTAGCTGAACTCCAGCGTCTCGAAGATCCGCTCGTCGGGCCGGAAGGTAACCTTGGTGCCGCGCCGGCGGGTGGTGCCCGCCTGGACGAATGCCGTCACCGGGACGCCGCGCTCGAACCCCTGCTCGAAAACCTTCCCGTCGCGCCAGATCTGAACGTCCATGCGCGCGCTCAGGGCGTTCACCACGCTCACCCCCACGCCGTGGAGCCCGCCCGAAACCTTGTAGGACCCGTTGTCGAACTTCCCCCCCGCGTGCAGGACCGTCAGCACGATCTCGGCGGCCGATTTGCCCGTCTGCTCGTACTCGTCCGTCGGGATGCCGCGCCCGTCGTCGACGACGGTCACGCTGTTGTCGATGTGGATGGTCACCTCGATGCGGGTGCAGTACCCGTTCAGGGCCTCGTCGACGGAGTTGTCGACGACCTCGTAGACCAGGTGGTGCAGCCCCTCGACCCCCGTGGACCCGATGTACATGGCCGGGCGCAGGCGCACGGCCTCCAGGCCCTCCAGGACCCGGATCTGGTCCGCGCCGTATTTTTCCACCGGGAGGATCCCTTCGTCGGGCGCACCGACATTTTCATTTTCTGCAGGCAAAATATTTTCGCTCATGCCGGATATTCGATTGAGAGTGGAAACCGTCCGCGAAAGCCATGCAACCTTATTGTTTCCAACAAATTATTTCATCCAAAAACACCCATGAAGTATAGCACGGCGCACCCCGAAAAAAGAAGTAATTTATCGGTTATTTTGTTAATTTAAGTTGTTTTATGTCTATAACTTAGGACGTCATCACCGGGGGTCGGGACCGGACCCGGCGCCGGGGGTCCGGACACGCCCGCCCCGCACCTCGTACCGCACGGGGTCGAGTCCCAGCGAAGGGACCAGGAAGTCCTTCGCCGAGGTCAAAACGGTCTGCGTCCTTTGCGCCAGGTAGTGCAGAAACGTGTGGAGCCGCTCCTGGTCCAGTTCCGCTTCCGCGTCGTCGACCAGGAAGACGGGGTAAAACCCGTGCTCCCTGGCGTGGATCTCCATCTGGGAGAAATAGAGCGCCAGCAGGCTGGAGCGCTGCTGTCCCGCCGAACCGAACTCCCCGAGCGATTTGCCGTTGACGTAGAGCTTGAGGTCGTCCCGGTGCGGGCCCACCGAGGTGGTCCCCGTCCGCAGGTCGCGCGCGCGCGCGCGCGCGAGCCCCTGCCGGAAGAGGTCGGCGAGGGGGGCCGGGGCCGGGTCCTCCGCGCCGATCGTCGACAGGTAGTGCATCCTGAGCGATTCCGAACCGAAGAGCCCCTCCGGCAGCTCGCTCTTCATGCGCCGGACGTAGCGCAGCCGGTTGGCGAGGATCCGCGCCCCCTCCCCGACCAGCGCCTCGTCCCAGCTCTCCAGCAGCCCCGCATCGGCCGGGCGGGCGCCCGCGGCGATCTCGGCCAGCACCCTGTTGCGCTGCCTGAGCGCGCGCCCGTAGGAGGCGAGGGAGCGGACATGGCCGGGGTAGAGGGAGGCCATGGCCCGGTCGAGGAAAGCCCTGCGGTCGGCCGGGCCGCCGCGCACGACGGCGAGGTGGGCGTGGGTGAAGGCCAGGAGGTGGAGGTTGCCGACGAACTCCTCGAGCGGCGAGGGCTTGCCGTAAAGCGAGAGGGTCTTTTCGGCCCCCCGCAGCGTGACGCCGAGGGTGCGCTCGAGGCTGCCGCGCTCGACGATCCCCTCGATGCGGCATTCCGTCTCCCCGTGCCGGATGCAGTCCCTGGGGGTGGAGGTGCGGAAGCTGCGCCCGTAGGCCAGGAAATAGATCGATTCCAGGATGTTGGTCTTCCCCTGCCCGTTGCGGCCCGAAAGGAGGGTGACGCCGGGCCCGGGGTCGATCTCGAGCTCCCCGATGTTGCGATAGTTGAAGAGTCGAAGCCGGCGCAGGCGCACGCTTAAAACTTCATGGGCATGACCACGTATTGATAGTCGATGTCGGGGGACCCGATCGGCCGCAGCAGCCCCTGGGTTTCCGAATCCCTGATGGAGATCGAGATCGAATCGGTCGCGCACGCGCCGACGAAGTCCAGGAGGTAGACGGGGTTGAAACCTATTTCCAGGGGGGCCCCGTCGTACTCCACCTCGAGCTGCTCGCGCGATTCCCCGGCGTCGGCCGAACTGGCGCTCAGTTCGAGGACCCCGCTCCGGAAGGCGAGCCGGATGGCCTTCAGCTTTTCGTCCGACATGATCGCCGCCCGGCGGATGGCGTCGCCGAAGGCCTTGGCCGAGGCGATGACGAACTTGTCGTTCTCGCGCGGGATCACCAGTTCGTAGTTGGGAAACTGGCCGGCCAGCACCCTGGAAACGAGCCGTTTGCCCCCCACCCCGAAGAAGAGGTTGTTGTCGTCGCGCCCGAACTCCACGGCCGCGTCCTGGTCCCCGATCAGCTTGAGGATCTCGACCAGGGTCTTGCGCGGAATGAGCGATCTGGTCTCGGCGTCCAGCCCCGGAATCTCCATGGCGCGGTTCACCATCGCGAGCCGGTGCCCGTCGGTGGCGACCATGCGGATCTGGTCGGGCAGCAGCGCCAGGAGCGCGCCGTTGAGCGAATAGCGCGATTCCTCCTGGGTGATGGCGAACATCGTGCGCTGGATCATGCCGCGCAGCACGCTCCCGGGGATATGGGCGACGACGGGGGCCCCTTCGGGAATGGAGGGGAAGTTGTCCTTGGGGAGCGCCACGATCTTGTAGTGGGAACTGGCCGAGCGGAGCTCCACCCAGTCGTTTTCGAGCAGCGACACCTCGATGTCGGCGCCGTCGGGAAGGAGGCGCACGATGTCGAACAGCCGGCGGGCCGATATCGTCGTCGTCCCCTCGGCGTCCACCCTGGCCGGGCATCCGCAGCGGATGGTCACGTCGAGATCGGTCGCCGCGATATCCAGGTGTTCGCCGGAGGCTTCCACCAGGATATTGGACAGGATGGGGATGGTGCTCTTTTTCTCGATCACCCCCTGGACCAGGTTGAGCTCGTTGAGCAGCGAATTCCTTGTCACCGTGAATTTCATCGAGGATGCTCCTTGCAGATTTGAAGAGAGACACTGGCCGTCGCCATGGCGATTATACAGCTTTCGGTTCGATTGCGGCCCAAAAAAAAAGGGAAATCGAGGAGCCCTTTTCCACCGGACTATTCACACCCTAAATCCGCGTTCATTAAAGACTTCTCTGTTTTTCCACAGCCGCCCCCGGTGGAAGGGGCTGTGGATTTCGCCCGCAGCGGACATTTCCACAGAAAGCCCCCGATATCCACAGGAGGGCGGCGCTTTTTTGCACCGCCCGCCCCCGCACCGGTGCGGGGGCCCGACGGCTTTTCCACATATCCACAGGACATTCTTCTACTACGGGTATATATCCTGATTAAATATTTGGAAAAGGAACGAACGGCGGGGCAACGGGAGCGAGACAAGAGCGTGCATCGGGAAAGGCGAAGCGGGAAGGCGGGGGGTTATCGCAGCGATTTGACGATTTCGTTGACGGCGGCCGAAATCTCGGGATCCTTCTTACGCAGCGAGTCGATCTTGCGGATGGAGTGCAGGACGGTCGTGTGGTGCTTTCCCCCGAAATCCTTGCCGATCTGCGGCAGGGACTGGTGGGTCAGTTCCTTGCAGATGTACATGGCGATCTGCCGGGGGACCGCGATCGGCCGGGAATTGCTTTTCGCCTTGAGCTGGGCCGGCTTCAGGGAGAAGAAGGAGGCGACGGCCCGCAGGATGGCGTCGGGGGAGACGGCGGAGTTCTCCTCGGTCGTGAACCCCCGCAGGACCTCCCTGGCGTAGGTGAGGTCGATATCGGCGGTGTCGAGCCCGTCGAGGGAGGCCCGTGCGCTCAGCCGGGTCAGGGCCCCTTCGAGTTCGCGCACGTTGGAGCGGATGCCCCCCGCGATGAAGAGGGAGACATCGTCGCGGAGGTTGGGCATCTCCGAATGCGCCTTTTTCCTGAGAATGGCCAGCTTGGTTTCCAGGTCGGGCGGCTGGATGTCGGCGATGAGGCCCCACTCGAAGCGGGAATGGAGCCGCTCCTCGAGCGTGGGGATCTGCTTCGGGGGACAGTCGCTCGTGATCACGATCTGCTTCTGGCCGTCGTACAGGGCGTTGAAGGTATGGAAAAACTCCTCCTGGGTCCGCTCCTTCCCCGCGATGAACTGGATGTCGTCCATCAGCAGCACGTCGATGTTCCGGTATTTCTGCCGGAACTGGATGGTGCGGTCGTAGCGGATGGCGTTGACCAGTTCGTTCATGAACCGTTCCGACGACATGTAGGCCAGGCGGACGGAGCGGTTGCGCGCCTGGATCCTGTTGCCGATCGCGTGCATCAGGTGCGTTTTACCCAGGCCCACCCCCCCGTACAGGTAAAGTGGATTATAGGCTTTGGACGGGCGTTCCCCGACGGCGAGCGCGGCGGCGTGGGCCAGCTGGTTGCTGGCGCCGGCGACGAAGGTGTCGAACGTGTATTTCGGAATCAGAAAAGGCGTGGATTCAGGGCTTTGGGCAGGCGCCGCCGCACAGGGGGGCGCTTCGGTTTCGTGCGCGCTTTCGGCCGTGATCTCCAGGGAGAAGGCGGCGTGGGTGATGGCGCCGGCGGCGTTCAGCAGGAGGGTGGAGTAGTTTTCCAGCAACCCTTTGCGAAAACTCTCGGTCGGGACCAGAAGACGCAGGATGCCGTTATCGCTCCCCTGATAGACTATGGGGCGGAACCAGGTGTCAAAGCACTGGGGATTCAGGTGTTTTTCTACGGTGGAGAGGACCTGGTTCCAGAATTTCATAATAGGGCGACCCGGGCGCGGGGGTGGATCTTCAGCCGCAGTGCAAATCTTTTTCCACAGGTTTTCCACAGCTGTGGAAAACAGACAGACAGCCCCGAACAGCGGAGTGTTTCAATCCGCTGTCCCTGAAACACTGAATGTCAGGATTTCGATGGTGTTGTTTTCTCAACAACGGGGCGAAAGTTAACACACGGAAGCGAACACATTCAACAAAAAAAAGTTTTGCCGCCGAAAATTGTTTTTTTACTTGAAAACCCTGTAAAAATGCGGTCGCGAAGCGCATCGGACCGCGCAAGCGCCGGAAAACAAAGGATAAAAAAATTATTGAATAAATATAAAGTCCTATCAGAAGTTTTATAAGAAATTATAAAAAAAAAAGGCGCGCGGACGGCGGCGCCGCCTGACGCCCGGGCGGGGCAAGGCGGGGGGAGGGGGGGGAGGGAAAAACGGGACGGAAAGGAACTCCGTCCGTCGGCCGGGAGGGCGGGGGGTATGACGAAAATCACAGTAATAACGGGCTGAAACGGTTCAGCAGGCCGCGAAGTGGGGGAGCAGACGTTCGTAGGTCCGGGGCAATTCTTCAGGCAGGACGCGGGTCTCGCCCACAACCGAAACAAAATTCGAATCACCTGTCCAGCGGGGAAGGACGTGCATGTGGAGGTGGTTTTCGACGCCGGCCCCGGCGGAGCGGCCGAGGTTGAAGCCGAGGTTGTACCCCTCGGGACGGTATTCGGCCTGGAGCGCCCGCTCGCAGCGGCGGCCGAGGTCGATGATCTCGTGGAGCTCTTCGGGGAGGGTGTCGCCCAGGAGCCGGATGTGGCGGTTGGCCACCACGAGGAGGTGGCCGGAGGTGTAGGGGAACAGGTTCAGCAGCACGAAGGCCGCGCGGCCGCGGTAAAGCACCAGGTTTTCGGCGTCGCGGCGTTCGCCCAGGATCCCGCAGAAAACGCAGGAGGGGGCGGACTCGGCGCCGCGGATGTAGTCGAAGCGCCAGGGGGTCCAGAACCGGTCCATTACTGGTTTACGAGGTCCTTTATTTCCTTGCCGGGCTTGAAGTAGGGCACCTTCTTGGCCGGGACGCTGACGCCCGAACCGGTTTTGGGGTTGCGCCCCTGGCGCGAGGAGCGGTTGCGGATCCGGAAGGAGCCGAAGCCGCGCAGTTCCACCTTTTCTCCCCGCTGCAGCGATTCCGTGATGCTGTCGAGAACCGTCTGAACGATCACCTCGGCGTCTTTTTTGGTCAGTTCCGATTCATTGGCGACTTCTTCGACTAATTCTGCCTTGGTCATGGCGCTCTATCTCCAGAGATATTCAAATCGGATGTGCGACTGTGAACGGTTCGCGTCGAAAGGGAGGGCGGCCTTCGCGTCCCCCAGGACGACGTCGAGAACGGAAAATTTCTTCCGGACGGGTTTCAGGAGCTTCGGGGGACCGCTGATCCCCGCCATCCTGGCCGCGGCGTCGATCGCGTCCTGGTAGGTCCCGATCTCGTCGATCAGGCGGTTGTCCCTGGCTTCCTGCCCGGTGTAGACCCGGCCGTCGGCAAGGGCGCGGACCTCCTCCTCCGGCAGGCCGCGCCCCCTGGCGACATCGGCGACGAACTGCCCGTACATGTTGTCGATCAGCGCCTGGAAGTAGGCCTCTTCCTCCTCCGTCAGCGGCCGGGAACCGCTGCCGGCGTCCTTCAGGCTCCCGCTCTTGATGACGATGTCCTGCATCCTGGCCCAGCGCAGCAGTTCGCCGTAGTTGTACCACTGGGCGATCACGCCGATGCTGCCCGTGATGGTCCCCCGGTTGGCGAAGATCCGGTCGGAGGCGCAGGCGATGTAGTACCCGCCGGAGGCGGCCACGGACGCCATGCTGACCACCACCTTCTTGCCCGAATCCTCCCGGAATTTGAGGATCGCCTCGTAAATCTCCTGGGTCGCCGCGACTCCCCCCCCGGGGCTGTCGATGCGGACCACCACCCCCCGGACCCCCGGGCGGTTGCCGTAATCCTCGAGCTGTTCGACGAATTCCGTGGAATCGGAGATCGTCCCGGTCAGCTCGAGGGCGGCCAGCTGTTTCGAGGAAAGGGAGAAGCGGGAGGGGGCCCCGTCCGTGAAAACCACGGCCAGGGCCAGGAGGCAGAGGACGAAGAAGAACAGGGCTCCCCCCCCCAGGATAATCCAGAGCAGCAGGTTGGATCGTTTCTGTGCCATCTCCACAATCTCAAGGTCCGCGGAATGTTATTCCGTCTCGGGTTCCGTCTCGGGTTCCGCTTCGGGTTCCGTTTTCCTGAAACGCTGAAGCTGCTCGCCCAGGCGCTCGCCCATCGAGGCGTTCCCCGAATCGGCGGAGGCCATGTAGGAGGAGAACTCCACCCGCGGTTCGTCCTCTTTCATCGCCTTCAGGCTCAAACCGATCTTCTTTTCCTGAAGGTTCAGCTTGATGACGCGCATCTCGATTTCCTGGCCGATGTTGAGGAACTCCGTCGGTTTTTCCACGTGCTTCTCGTCCAGCTCGGAAACGTGGCAGAGACCCTCGATCCCCTCTTCCAGCTCCACGAAGGCGCCGAAATTGGTCATCCGGACCACGCGCCCCTGCACGGGGTCTCCCACCTTGTGGCGGGCGAACCAGTCCTCCCAGTGGTCGGGCTCCAGCTGCTTGATCCCGAGGGAGAGCTTCTGGTTGGGGGCGTCGATGCTGAGGATCACCGCCTGGACGTCATCCCCCTTTTTCAGCACCTCCGAGGGGTGCTTGACCCGCTTGGTCCAGGAGATGTCCGAGACGTGCACCAGGCCGTCGATCCCCTCCTCCACCTCGATGAAGGCGCCGAAATCGGTGATGTTGCGCACCTTTCCGGTGATGACGGTCCCCGGGGCGTAACGGGTCTCGATCACGTCCCAGGGGTTCGGCTCGGTCTGCTTCAGCCCCAGGGAGATACGGCGGGATTCCACGTCGATGTCCAGCACCACGGCCTCGACCGGGTCCCCCACGTTGAGGATCTTGGAGGGGTGCTTCACCCTCTTGTTCCAGGTCATTTCCGAGATGTGGATCAGCCCCTCCACCCCCGGTTCCAGCTCGATGAAGGCGCCGTAGTCGGTCAGGCTGACGACCTTGCCGGTCACGCGCATGTTCTTGGGGTAGCGCATGTCGGCCGCCATCCAGGGGTCTTCGGACAGCTGCTTGTAGCCGAGCGACACGCGGCCGTCCTCGCGGGTGAACTTGATCACCTTGACCTGGACCTTGTCCCCCACGTTGAAGAGCTCGGAGGGGTGGTTGACGCGGCCCCACGACATGTCGGTGATATGGAGCAGACCGTCCACGCCCCCCAGGTCGATGAAGGCGCCGTAGTCGGTGATGTTCTTGACCACCCCGTCCATGATCTTGCCGTTTTCAAGGATCTCCAGGGTCTTGGCCTTTTCCTCCTTCATCGATTCCTCGAGGACGGCCTTGCGGGACAGCACGATGTTCCCCCGCTTCTTGTTGACCTTGATCACCCGCATCTCGAACTCTTCGCCCCGGAGGCTGTCGAGGTTGCGCACGGGGCGCACGTCGATCTGCGAACCGGGGAGGAAGGCGCGGACGCCGATATCCACCGCCAGCCCGCCCTTGATCCGTTCGATCACGCGTCCCTTGACGACGCTCCCCTCGCGGTAGGCGCGCTCGATCTCGTCCCAGATCTTCATCCGCTCGGCCTTTTCGCGCGACAGCACGACGTGGCCGCGGGAGTCCTCGGTCTGCTCGAGGAAAACGTCGACGACGTCCCCCGTCTGGACCGCCACCTCGCCGCGCTCGTTCAGGAACTGCTCGGCCGGGATGATGCCCTCGGACTTGAACCCGACATCGACGATGACGCTGCTTCCGGTCACGGCGATGACCTTGCCCCTGATGACCTCCCCTTCCGAAAAGGTCTGGGTCTTTCCTTCATACGCAGCCAGGAGAGACTCGAAAGAGGCCTCTTCCTCCCTGGAACCGGCTTCCGCGGGGGAAGCGTTTTCAGTTGAGGGCTGCGTTTCGTTAACGTCTGACATTCATTCCTCCTGAATTAGGTCCGGACCCCCGGTAGACGGGGGTGGGACCGAATATTTCTAAAACTATGAGTGCGTTCGGGTATGGGACAGACTGGGGCCTGCGTTTATGAAACCGGTTCGGGCTTTGAGGCAACGGCAAAGGTCCACATCCCACGATCACGAGAGATATAAGTCACAATAAATAACCTTTAAAGCGCACAATGTCAAGGGTTCGTGCAGCGCGCCCCCTTCCCGCAGATTCCGGTTCGCTCCCGCCCCCGATGGCGGCATAATAGGGAGTCATGAGACACTGGAAACCGCTGCTGGTCCTGCTGGCCGCATCCGCCGTCGCCCCGGCCTCCGACGGCGACCCGCTCGAGAGGATCGGGCGCGGCGGGCCGCCCCCCGAGGGGGGGATGGAGTGTGCGCTGGACGCGGTCAGCTGGAACATCGAACGGGGGGAGAACCTGCCGGGCGTCGCGGGCTTCCTCGAGGAGCACCGTCCGGCGCTCGCCCTGCTGCAGGAGGTCGATCTCGACGCCTCCCGCTCCGGCCGCGTGGACGTGGCCGGCACCCTCGCCTCCAGGCTGGGGGTGCAGTACCTTTTCGCCCCCGAGTTCGAGGAACTGGGGCAGGGGTCCAGCCGTCGTCCGGCCTGGCACGGGCAGGCGGTGCTGACGCGCCTCCCCGTCTCCTCCGCCCGCATCCTCCGCTTCCGCGCGCAGAGCGACTTCTGGCGCCCCCGCTGGTACCTGCCCAACTGGGCCTTCATGCAGCGGCGGCGGGGGGGGCGTAACGCCCTGGCCCTGCAGCTGGGGGAAGGGGGGCGCCGCCTCGTGGTCTACAACGTCCACCTGGAAAGCCGGGGGGAGGAAACGCTCAGGCTCCGCGAGATGGAGGAGGTGCTGGCCGACCTGGGGCGCCACCCCGCCGGAACCCCCATCCTCGTCGCGGGCGACCTCAATACCCGCGAGGAGGACTCCCCCGTCGTCCGGGCCCTCCTCGACGCGGGGTTCCGGGCCGCGGCCGGGGGGGAGGTCACCACCCGGCGCGGGCAGGCGCTCGACTGGGTTTTTGTCCGCGGACCCGTGGAGGTGGAACGCGCGCGGGTGCACCGGGAGGTCGAGGCCAGCGACCATTATCCCATCACTTTCCGCCTCAGGCTCGAGACGCCCGAATGCCGATGAAGCTCCGACCGCCCGCAGCCGTCCTGTGTGCCCTGATCCTCGGCGCCCCGATCCTCGCCCCCGCGGCCCTCGGCGCCCCGGGCCGGGACGCGCCGGCGCAGACAAGGGCGGGGGAGATCGCGGCGGAGCGGGAAGTGAAGGCCCGCGCGCTCCGGCCGGAAACCGTCTCCCGGATAGAGGATATCGCGCTCCAGTTCAAGGAACGCAAGGTGCTCGAGCGGCTGGCTGCCGGCTACAACGGGTTGCGCTTCCAGATGGGGGGCCTGGCCACGGGGAGCGGGTTCGCCGCGGGGCCGAGGTTTTCCCGGCGCGACCTCGCCGACGGGCGGCTGCGGGTCGAGGCCTCGGCCTCCCTTTCCACCCACCTGTGGCAGAAGTACCAGGCGAGCGTGGCCGCCCCCCGCCTGGCCGGGGGCCGCCTCGTCGTCGAGGCGGAGGCGATCCGGAGGGACTACCGGGCGCTCGAGTTTTACGGCCTGGGCGCCCGCGCCTCGCGCGGCGACCGCACCGCCTACCGGCTCCGGGACACCAGCCTGGAACTGAGGGCGGGCTGGCGCCCCGCGCGCCGTTTCCGCCTCGGGGGGAGCCTGGGCGCCCTCTGGCCCGACATCGGCCCCGGGGAGGGGGACGACATCGGCGGCGGGGAGGACATCCGCAGCATCGAAGAGGTCTTCGGGGAGGCTTCCGCCCCCGGCCTCGACCGGCAGCCGGACTACTTTCTGTCGAGCGTCTTCGGCCAGTTCGATTACCGGGACGACCCCGAGGGGCCCAAGGCGGGGGGGAACTACGTCACGGAGTACACCTGGCACCGGGACCGGTCGCTCGGCGCCTACGGCTTCGGGCGCTGGGACGTCGACGTGCAGCAGTACCTCCCCTTCTTCAACCGGAGCCGCCGCTTCGCCCTGCGCGCGCGCGCGACCCTGACCAACCCCGGCGACGGGCAGCGGGTGCCCTTTTACCTCCAGCCCTCCCTCGGCGGGTCGGACGACCTGAGGGGTTTCCGCCCCTACCGCTTCACGGGGCCGAACGCCATCGTCTACAACGCCGAGTACCGCTGGGAGATCTTCTCGGGCCTGGACGGCGCCCTCTTCTTCGACGCGGGCAAGACGATGCCCTCGTGGGGGCACTGGGGCCTTTCGGGGCTGCGGACCTCCGGCGGCATCGGCTTCCGCTTCAACGCCCGGAACCGGACCTTCACCCGGATCGACATCGGGGTCAGCGAGGAGGGGGCGGTGGTCTGGCTGAAGTTCAACGACGCGTTTCTGCCGCGCCTGTTCGGCGCCGGCACCCGGCAACCGCTCTACTGAGGTGGGTGTGAAGAGACTCCCGGCGATCCTGATCCTCATGGCCCTCCTCCCCGGGGAGGGGGTGTGCGTGAAATTCTACGGGGACGACCCGCTCGTGCGGGAGCCGGCGCCGCTGCCGGTGGAGGACGCCCGGTCGCGCAAGTTGAGCGATTATTACGACATCCTGACGCACACCCTGGCCACGCCGGGGGAACGGCAGCCCGCCGGGGGGGAGATCGGGGCGATGGGGGTCAACACCCTCGGGGAGCCGATGGAGGGGGCGTGGTGGGAGCGGCGCCACTACTACCGGCGGATGACGGCCGACGAGCTCCGGCGCGGTCCGGGGGGGGGCTCCCCCCCGGCGATGGACGGCCCCTGGACGGTGGTTTCGGCCAAGACCGAGGGGATCACCCCGGGGTTCGTGATCCTCGACCGGCTCGGGCGCCGCTATTTCATCAAGTTCGACCCGCCGTCGAACCCGGAGATGGCCACCGGGGCGGACCAGATCGCCTCCAAGATCTTCCACGCCCTGGGGTACCACGTGCCCGACAACTACGTGGTTTATTTCCGACCGGATATCCTGGAACTCGGGGAGGAGGTCCGCATCGAGGACCGGCTCGGGCGCAAGCACCCGATGACGCCGCGCGACCTCTCGGAAATCCTCATGCGCGTCCACCGATGCGCCGACGGCCGCTACCGCGCGACCGCCAGCCTGGCCCTGCCGGGGAAGACCCTCGGCCCCTACCGCTACTACGGCACCCGCTCCGACGATCCGAACGACACCGTGCCGCACGAGCACCGGCGCGACCTGCGCGCCATGCACCTGGCCTGCGCCCTGGTCAACCACGACGACAGCCGCTCCATCAACACGGTCGACGTGCTGGTCGACGGCCCCCGGGGGAAATACATCCGGCACTACCAGCTCGATTTCGGGTCGACCCTGGGGAGCGGGAGCGACAAGGTCAACAGCCCGCGCTCGGGCGGCGAATACCTGTTCGGCTGGCGCTCGGCCGCCACGCAGCTCCTGACCCTGGGGCTGGCGGTCCCCCCCTGGGCGCGCGCGCGCTACCCCCCCCTCGAGGCCGTCGGGCGGTTCGAAAGCGCCCTGTTCGACCCCGACCGCTGGGTGCCCGAGTACCCCAACCCCGCGTTCCTGAACCGGCTCCCCGACGACGAATTCTGGATGGCGAAGCAGATCGTCCGCCTCCGCGACGACGATATCGCGGCCATCGTGGAGACGGCGCGCTACAGCGACCCCCGGGCGGCGGAGTGGATCGCCCGCTGCCTCATGGAGCGGAGGGACAAGATCGGCGTGGCGGCCTTCGCCAGGGTGCTGCCGCTCGACCGGTTCGGTGTGAGCGGCGGCCGGCTCCGGTGGGAGGACGTGGCGGCCTCCGCGGGCCTCGGCCCGCCCCTCGAGGTGAGCGTCCGCTGGGAGAGGTTCGACAACGCCGCGGAGCGGGGCACGCCGCTCCCGGGCGCCGCGGGCCCGGACGTCCCCCCGGTGCCGGGGGACGGCTACCTGCGCGCCGTCCTCGGGGCCGCCGGGCGGCCGGGCCAGGAGGTCTCGGTCTACCTGAGAAAAGAGGGGGAGAGGCTGGACGTCGTCGGGGTGGAGCGCACCTGGTAGCCCGCGGGCGCTATTCCTCCTTCTCCGGCGGGCGGGCCCGGTCGATCTCGAGCAGGAGCGACTGGTGCGACTCGAGCAGCCGGTCGAGCGCCTCCCCTCCGGGCGCGGCCCCCTCCCCTTTCGGCTCTTTCCCCGGCTGCACCAGGTCCCAGAGCCGCCGGCGGATTCCGGCGGGAAGGACGCTGTCCAGGTACTCGGCCGCCAGGCCGCGGAGCGCGGGGTTCTCCGTGTGCAGCGCCCGGAAGGCGATCTTGACCGGTTCGCGCGGCAACACCGCGGCGAAGAGGGAAAAGACGTGTTCCAGGCTCCGGTCGGCGCGCCTCTGGAGGACTTCGTCGAGGAAGGCCTCCTGGTCGGTCTCGGCGCGCTGGTCGAGCAGACGGCGCGAGTTCCAGACCGGCTCGGCCACGGCCAGTTCCCGCTCGACGGCGGCGAAGACGGTCTCGGGCGGTACCGGGACCTCCGGGTGGCGCATCCGCACCGCGTCCAGGGCGCGCGCGCAGCGGAAGCGCACCTCGAAGCGTTCGTCCTCGAGCCCGGCGAGGAGGCCCGGGACGGCCAGGCGCGCCTCGCCGCCGATCAGGACGGGGGGGATGCGGCGCCGGATGCCGAAGGGGACGGCGGGGTGGGTCAGCTGGTCCACGAGCAGCCCGGTTATCGGCCCGGGGTCCCGGCCGAGGGCCGCGCGCGCCGCCTCGCTCACCTCGTCCCAGGCCAGCAGGCGCACCAGCTGCGCGGCCTCGAGCGCGGTGACGCGCCCGAGGCCGGCGATGGCGGCGAGGACCCGGTCACGGTCCCCGGAGCGGAGTTCGGCCAGGGTCCTGACGGTGTCGTCGATCTCCGCCGGCGGCCGTGGGGGCGCCGGCCGGCGGGGGGGGGCGGGCGTCGCCGGCGCCGGCCCCGGCCGGGGGACGCTGACGAAAACGCTGCGGGTGGTCGAGTCGGGGATCTCGTCGAGGTCGAGCTGCACCGCGTGGTCGAGGAGCCGCCTCTGGATCAGGCGGGTGTAGGCGCCGTCCAGGCCGAGCGAGATCCAGATGCCGGCCGCGGCCAGCGCCAGGGTGATGCCCAGCAGCTCCGAGGTCATGTAGGCGGCCCCGATCCAGAGCACCAGCTGCACCAGTCCGCCCCCCAGGGCGTCGCCGGCGCGGTCGAAGGCCACGTCGACGAGGGTCTTCGCCGCCCGCTTCTCCTCGGGCGGCACCGGGGTGTAGAGCAGTTCGTAGGCGGAACGGTAGAGCGATCCGCGCAGGACGAACTCCAGGGAGCGGGCCAGCGCGAAGACGGGAAAGACCGGGAGCATCAGGGCGGCCAGGGCGCCCGCCCCCACCCCGAAGGGGAGGGCCGACATCGTGCGCCCGATCCCCAGGCGCGCGAGCGCCCGGCGGGCCAGGAAGGTCTGCGCGCCGAAGGTGAGGACCTGGGTGGAGATGTAAAAGAGCGCGAAAAAGCGCAGCAGCCCGGCGCCCCCGCCGAAGGCGGCGCTCGCCCCCGCCTTGAAAAGGTAGTCCAGGATGGCGGCCGATGACGTGCCGGCCAGCACCGTCATGGCGATGAGGGCCAGGTAGGGGGCGCGGCGGAAGAGGGCCACCGGGCGGAGGGGGGCGGTCCGGCCCTCCGCCGGGCGCGCGGGGGCGCCCCGGGGGGCCCCCGCGAGGACCGCGGCCGCCGCGAGGTGCAGCGCCGCCAGCAGGAGCAGGACGTCCGCGGGGGCCGAGAGGGTCGCCAGGCGCTCGGCCAGGAGCCCCCCCGAGATGCCTCCCAGGGTGCCGAAGCCGGTGATGCGCCCGAACAGGCGCCGGGCGCTCGGCGGGTCGAACGACTCGGCCATCAGGGACCAGAAGCCGGAGAGGAGGATCGCCCCCAGGGCGACGATGTGAAAGTAGATGATAACCGACCAGCGCCCCGGGGAGCCGTCCATGTACGCGTACTCGAGGGCGTGGAGCAGGGCGCTCAGCAGGAACCCCGCCGGGACCGTCCGGGCCGGGCCGAAGCGCCCCATCAGGCGCGCGGAGACGAGGACGAGGAGGATCGAGACCGCGGCCGCCGCGATCACCACCCGGGGCAGGTCGGACGCGGGGTGGTGCGAGAGGAAGAAGGAGTCGCGCACCGCCTTTCCGGCCACCTGGTGCGCCACCATCAGGGCCGCACCCGCCATGGCGATGAGGGTCATCCTTCTTTCCGGCACGGTGGCGTCCCCCGGCTAGGTTTGGGAATCGGGCGGGGCCGGCCGCGCCCGGCGCGCCGCCCGGTGGGCGGAGGACGCCGGCAGGTAGGTGTCCCACCATTCGGCCGCCCGCTCCTGGGTCCAGGTCCCGGCGCCGCACTCCCCGAGCGCGCGCCGCAGCTCCAGGGCGGAGCGGGGGCGGTCCTCCGGCTTTTTTTCCAGGCACCGGAGGATGATGCGGTCGAGGGCCTCGGGGACCGGGAGTTCGCTGCGCCGGGAAGGGGGGAGCGGGGTCTTCTGCACGTGGGCGAGGGCGGTCGCGGTGGGCGTCTTCTCCTCGAAGACGGGACTCCCCGTCAGCAGGAAGTAGGCCACGCACCCCAGCCCGTAGAGGTCGGCCCGCCCGTCGAGCGCCTCCTCCCCCAGGGCGATTTCGGGCGCCATGTAGGTGGGGGTCCCCGCCGAGGTCCCTTCCGTCGTCAGGTGGAGCGTGTCCCGGTGCGACACGTTCTTCACCAGGCCGAAGTCGAGCACCTTGGCGAAGTCGTATTCGATGCCGACGCTGCAGGCGAAGATGTTGCTCGGCTTGATGTCCCTGTGGACCAGGCCGCGCCGGTGCGCCTCCTCGAGCGATTCGCACACCTGCCCGAGGAGGTGCACCACGCGGGCGGCGGGCTGCGGGCCGAACCGTTCCACCATCAGCTGCAGGCTGATGCCGTCGAGCAGTTCCATGACATAGTAAAAGGAGCCGTCCTCGGCCACGCCGAAATCGAAGAGGTACACGGTGTGGGGGGAGCCGAGCGACGCGATCGCCTGGGCCTCGCGCTTGAAGCGCCGGCGGGTGACGTCGGGCCAGGGCCCGCCCCGGCCGGCCACCAGGTCCTTGCGGATCAGCTTGATGGCGGCGTCGCGCGCCAGCATCCGGTGCTCGGCGCGCCACACCTCCCCCATGCCGCCGGAGCCGATCAGGGAGACGAGGTTGTAGGAGCCGAGTTCGCGCGCCCGCTCCGCCGCGCTCTCCATCACGACCATCCGGCGCGCCAGGGCGTAGGTCACCAGCGCCATCAGGTAGGGGACGTGGACCCAGGCGAGCAGCCGGTTGGGGGGGAGCGGGTCGAACCCGTACAGCTGCAGGTTCATGAAATAGGCGAGGGGCCACATCGAGGCGGAGACGAGGGCCGTCGTCAGCTTGACCCCGGGGCGGTTCGGGATCAGGAACCCCACCGCGGCGATCCAGAGCGCCACCTTGGAGACCCCGAGCACCGGCGCGTCCAGGTCGAGCGGGAGGGAGGTCTCGGAAAAGGCGATGGCGAAGGCGACGAGGACCTCGAAACCGAGCCCGAGGGTCAGGAGCTTCGCGGGCGGGAGGAGGCCGAAGCGCCGGATCATCCCGAGGGCGGCGCTGGACAGGAGGACGACGGCCCAGACGGCGGAGACCGCGGGGTGGCGGAAGACGTCGACGAACTCCGGCTGGATCCAGCTCTGGAAGAGGATCGAAAGGGTCGCCAGGACGGCGCAGAGGAGGCAGATCCAGCAGAGGCGCCCGACGGCGTGTTCCATGACCCGGGGGGGCAGGGTACGCCCGAGGAGCGTGTCGGACCGGACCGCCCACGGCGTATCGGTGCGCACGACCGGTTCTGTCGTCGGTTCCTTTCCCTTCATCGGCCGGAAGCTCCGGAGCCCTGCGGGCTCGTCAAAGGCTAAGTCTAGCACGATCGCGCCCGCGCGGAGGGGATCCTTTTTTGCCCGAAGCATGCTATAAGAAAGGTTCGAGAACGGGGGGGGACATGAACGGAATACCGGTGCTGCACGTGGAGGCCGACTCGATCGCGCGCGGGTGGGAGGAGTCGCTCGTCGCGCTCCACCGGGACGGGGCGGTGGTCCGCACCCAGTACGACCGGGAGGGGGACGCGGCGAGCCGGGACTGCACGATGATCCTCACGATCCGGGACCCGCTCGCCGAGCCGATGATCCACAAGGACTTTCCCGGCGGCCCGGTGGAGCTGCAGGAATACGTGATGGAGGTGTGCGAGGGGATCAAGGACCACCTGGTCCGCGACCCCGCCGACCCCGCGGACACGCGCTGGGACTACACCTACCACCAGCGCCTCTTCGCCTACGAAACCCCCCCGGGCGGGCCGGTCGACCAGGTCGAGGCGATGTGCCGCGCCCTGGCGGAAGTCCCCTACACCCGGAGGGCGCAGGCCGTCACCTGGCGGGTGGGCGCCGACAACGACTGCTTCGACCCCCCCTGCCTGCAGAGCCTCTGGTGCCGCGTCACGGAGGGGGAGGGGGGGCGCCGGCTGAGCATGAACGCGCGCTTCCGCTCCAACGACGCCTACCGGGCCGCCTTCATGAACATCTTCGCCCTGGTCGAGCTGCAGAGGCGGATGGCGGAGCGGATCGCGCGTCTTTCGGGGGAGCCGCTGGGGGTGGGGCGCTACTGCCACATGGCCGACAGCTACCACATCTACGGCTCCAACGCCCGGGAGTTCGAGACGCGCTTTCTGGGCGCGCTCGGGAAGCGGACGTTCGAGGAGCGGACGATGCGGTACGACGCCTTCCGCGAAATGATGGAGGAGGCGCGGCCCGACATCCTGGCCAAGGCCGCCCGCATGGGGCGCTAGCGCCGCCACGGGCCGCTCCCCCCCGCTTTTTTTGCATTCACCCCGCGGCGATGCTAAGTTAAAACCATCTGCGCCCGCCGAGGCGGGGCGCCGGTCAGGACGTTGTTGCCCAACATCGACATGAGAAGACTCCGGAAAGGACGCGGCCCATGTTTGAGCTTGAGCAGAGAATCCTGATGCTGCTGTTGCTTGCGGGCCTGCTCCACGCCAGGCCCCGCATGAGCGTCTGGGCGAAGCTGGGGGTGGCCGCGGCCGTGCTGCTGGCCCTCGTCGCTCCCGCGGTTCCCCTCGGTTTTCCCGCCGCGTGGCTGGCGGCGGCCCTGATCCCGCTCCTGCTGTGGCAGTCGGCCCACCGGCTCGCCAACGCCCGCTGGCCCATCAGCCGCGCCGAAATCGCCGTCTGGCTCTTCATCGCGGCCGCCATCGGTTTCATGCTCGCGGCGGTCTCCGGGATGCGGATGTCGGCCGCCCTCCTTTTCGGCGTGCTGGCCGCCAGCATCCTCTGGCGGGGGACGGAGGAGGCCCCCGCCCCGGCCAGCCACCTGGGACAGGTGGGGACGCTCGCCCTCTGCTTCCTGCTGGCCGAGATCGCCCCCTTCGTCGAGGCGCCCGGGCGCTACCTCCTCGGCCTCGTGGGGGGGGCGGCCCTGGGGGCGCTGTGCGGGTACCTGTTCGTCCACCTGGCCCGGGTGCGGGCGGAGTCCGGCTGGCGGCTGGCCGCCGGCCCGGTCCAGGCCTACGTCGCCTACGGGCTGGGGGCGCTGTTCGGGCTCTCCGGGGTCGCGGCGGCCGCGCTGGGCATCTGCGTCTACGTGGCCTACGGCTCCAGGCGGGGGCTCTTCCCGGACGGCGTCGTGCGGCCGCAGCCGCTCGACGCGCGCCCCGTCTTCATCGGGGCGGTGGCGGTGCTGGCTTACACCGGCTGGCAGGTCCATGTCCCGTTGACGCCGCAGCTGCTGGCGGAGTGCGTCCTGGGGATCGGGATCGGGTTTTTGGGGATCGCGCTGGGCCGCCGCTTCGGCGGGAGCCGCTTCGGCGGGAGGATGTCCTACCGGGGGAGCCTCCTCCCCCTCGGGCTGCTCCTGCTCCCGGCCCTTCTCGTGTGGCCCAGGGAGACGGACCTCGGCGGGATCCCGGTGGCGGCGGCCCTGGTCCTGGCCTGGGCCCTCACGCTCGGGGCCAAGGGGGCCCTCACGCCGCTGCTCAACCTCTACGCCATGGTGGACGAAGCCGAGACCACCATTCCCCAGCCCGATTACCTCGCCGGCGGCACCCGGGTCGGAGAGATCATGAAGGGGGACACGCCGCGCGTGCGGCGGGACGCCCCGGTGGCCGAGGTGATCGAAAAGCTCCTCGCCGGGGGCGCGGGCTGCGTGGCGGTCACCGACGACGAAGGGGGGCTGGAGGGCCTGATCACCGAGAGCGACCTGTTCATCAAGCAGGAGCGGCTCCCGAGGGCCGACGTCTCCTACCCCTCCCTTTTCAGGGAACCGGTGAAGCCCGACCGGCTTCCGGAGGTGTACGCCGAAATCGCCGCGAAAAGCGTCGCCGCCGACATCATGGTCCCCTGCGCCGTCAGCGTGAAACGGCACCACAACATCCGACACGCCATCCGGGTCATGGCTGAGTACGGCTGCGCCCACCTCCCGGTGATCGACGGCGCGGGGGGCGGGTTCAGGGGCGTTCTGACGCGGAGCGACATCATCCGCGCCTTTTCCCGGGAAACGAAATCCTGATGCCGGCGCTGATGCTGGCGGCGTCGATACTGGCCGGATTCGGGGCGGCGGGCGCGGCTCCCGCGTTCGTGCGCCGGTTCGGGCCCCGGGCGGCGGCCTGGATCGCCCTGGTGCCGGCCGCGCTCGCGCTGTACTACCTCTCCCTGGCGCGCTCCGGACCCGCGGGGCCGCGCGTCCTCCCCTGGGCCCCCTCCCTCGGGCTCAACCTCTCCTTTACGGCGGACGGGCTGGGACTCCTGTTCGCCCTGATCGTCAGCGGCGTCGGCGCCGTGGTCGCGGTCTACTCCTCCGGCTATTTCGGGGGGGACGCGCGGCTGGGGCGCTTCTACGGGTGGCTGCTGGTATTCATGGCCGCCATGCTGGGGGTGGTGCTCAGCGACAACCTCCTGCTCCTGTACATCTTCTGGGAAATCACGAGCGTCAGCTCCTACATCCTCATCGGGTTCGACCACGAGGAGGCGCGTTCGCGCGCGGCCGCCCTCCAGGCGCTGGTGGTGACGGTGGCGGGGGGGCTCTGCCTCCTGGGCGGGGTGGTGCTGCTGGGGATCGCGGGGGGGAGCTTCGAGATCTCCACCCTCATCGCCCGGCGCGAGGCGATCCAGGCGGAACCGGTCTTCGTCCCCGCCCTGGTCCTGGTCCTCCTCGGGGCCTTCACCAAGTCGGCGCAGTTCCCCTTCCACTTCTGGCTCCCGAGCGCCATGGCGGCCCCGGCGCCCGTGAGCGCCTACCTGCATTCGGCGGCGATGGTCAAGGCCGGGATCTACCTCCTGCTGCGCCTCCACCCGCTCCTGGGGGGGAACGCCGTCTGGACCTGGGTGGCGGGGGGCGCGGGGCTGGTCACCCTCCTCCTCGGGGCGTTCCTGGCGCTCGGTCAGACCGACCTGAAGCGGCTCCTGGCGTACTCCACCGTGAGCGCCCTGGGGATGATGACGCTGCTGATCGGGCTGGGGACGCCGGCGTCGCTCGGGGCCGCGGTCGTTTTCGTGACGGCGCACGCGCTCTATAAAGGGGCCCTCTTCCTGTCCGCCGGGTCGGTCGACCACGGGGCGGGGACGCGCGATGTCCGGGTCCTGGGCGGGCTTGGCGCTCCCATGCCGCGCACGGCGCTCGGGGCGGGAGCGGCCGCGCTCTCGATGGCGGGGGTGCTCCCCCTCCTGGGCGCCATCGGCAAGGAGATGGCCTACGAGGCGGGGCTCCAGCACGGCCCCGGCGTCGCCGCCGCGGTCGTGGCGGGGGGGCTCGGCTTCTTTTTCGTGGCCGCCGTGGCCGGGTACGGCCCCTTCCGGGGGGGGACGCCGGCCGCGGCGCACGAGGCCCCCCCCCGGATGTGGGCGGGGGTCTGGGCCCTGGCGGGGTGCGGCCTCCTCCTGGGCCTGTGGCCGGGCGCGGCGGCGGGGCTGCTCGGGGCCGCGGCCGCCGCGGCGGGAGCGCCGGGGATGGAGCTCAAGCTCTGGCACGGGTTCGGGCCCGCCTTCGGCCTCAGCCTGGCGACCCTGGCCGCCGGCGCCGGGCTCTACGCCCTGCGCGCCCGCGTCCGGGAGTGGGTCGCCCGGATGACGTGGCGTCGGGGGCCGGAAGCGGCCTACGAAGCGCTCCTCGGCGCCACCCTCGCGGCCGCGGGGGGGCTCACGCGCGGGCTGCAGAGCGGGCGGCTGCGCAACTACCTCGTCATCATCGTGCTGACCCTGGTGGGGCTGGCGGCGACCCCCCTCCTGCTCTTTCAGGGGGTCCACTGGCCCGACATCGACTACGACCTGCGCTTCGGGGAAATCGGGATCGCGGCGGTGATCCTTCTCTCCGCCGGGCTGGCGGTGCGGTCGCGCTCGCTCCTGGGCGCCGTCGCGGCCATGGGGGCGGCGGGGTACGCGGTGGCGACCATCTACCTGCGCTACGGCGCCCCCGACCTGGCCATGACGCAGTTTCTGATCGAGTCGCTCACGGTGCTCCTGTTCGTGCTGGCGTTCTACCGGCTGCCGAACTTCCCGAGGCTCAGTTCGCGCCGCGCGCGGGGGCGGGACGCCGTCGTGGCGCTCCTGGGGGGGGGGCTCGTCACGGCCCTGGTGCTGGTGGCCACCGGGATGCAGCTGCACCACCCGATTTCGGACTATTACGTGCAGACGGCCGTCGGCGAGGCCCACGGCCGCAACATCGTCAACGTCATCCTGGTCGACTTCCGCGGCCTGGACACCCTCGGCGAGGCCACGGTGCTGGGGATCGCGGCCATCGGGGTGCTGGCGCTGATCAAACTCAAGAGGAAGGGACCGTGAAGAGCGGGGGTGCGGGCCGATGACGTCGCTGATTCTGCGGGTGGCCGTCAGGGTGCTGATGCCGCTGCTGCTGATGTTTTCGATCTTTTTGCTGGTGCGCGGGCACAACCTGCCGGGCGGGGGGTTCTCCGGCGGGCTGGTGGCGGCCTCGGCCTGGGCCCTGTTCGCCATCGTCTACGGCGCCGCGGCGGCGCGGCGGGCGCTGCGGGTGGACCCCCTGGACCTGATCGCCGCCGGGCTCGGCACCATCCTGGTGAGCGGGGCCGTCGGCCTGTTTGCCGGGCGGCCGTTTCTGACCGGGCGCTGGGGCGCCCTCGACCTGGGCGGCTACGGCGTGTGGCCGGTCGGCACCCCGCTCCTGTTCGATTTCGGGGTCTACCTCTCGGTCATCGGGGTGGTGCTGACCATCATTTTCGTCCTGGAGGAGGAGTAGGGGTGGCCGTCGTCATGGCATTCGTCATCGGGGGGCTGTTCGCCGCGGGGATCTACATGATGCTCCGGCGCAGCGTGGTCAAGCTGCTGATCGGCCTGGCGCTGCTGACCCAGTCGGTCAACCTGCTGATCTTCGACGCCGCCCAGCTGGTCCGCGCCCGGATCCCCATCGTGCCGGAGGGGGGGCACTCCCTCATCCCGCCTTACGCCGACCCGCTGCCGCAGGCCTTCATCCTCACCGCGATCGTGATCAGCTTCGGGGTGACCTCTTTCGCCGTGGCGCTCGCCTACCGGGCCCTCCGGACGACGGGGACCGACGACCTGGACCGGATCGGGGAGACGGAGCGCTCATGAAGGATCTCCTGCTGGTGCTCCCCGTGATGATCCCGATGTCGACCGGCATCCTCACGCTCCTGGCGTGGCGGCGGCGGCGGTTGCAGCGGGGCCTGTCGCTCGCGGGGGCGGCCGGCCTCGTCGCGGCCGGCGTCGCGCTCTTCGCGGAGGTGTCGGGGCGGGGGATCCTCTCCAGCCAGATCGGGGGCTGGCCCGCCCCCTTCGGGATCACCTTCGTGGCGGACCTCTTCAGCGCCGTCATGGTCCTGGTCGCCGGGCTGGTCGGGTTCACCGTGGCCCTCTACTCGCTCGCCAGCATCGACCCGATCCTCGAGAACTTCGGCTACCACCCGCTCTACCACTTTCTCCTCATGGGGGTCTCGGGCGCCTTCCTTACCGGAGACCTGTTCAACCTCTACGTGTGGTTCGAGGTCATGCTCGTCTCCTCCTTCGTGCTGATGGCGCTGGGGGGCGGGCGGCGGCGGACCGACGGGGCGGTCAAGTACGTGACCCTGAACCTCCTCTCCTCCACCCTCTTCCTGGTGGCGCTGGGGATCCTCTACGGGCTGGCCGGGACGCTGAACATGGCCGATCTCGCCGGCAAGTTCGCCCAGGCCTCCGCCTCCCAGCCGGTGGGGGTGCTGCGGATGCTCCCGATGCTCTTCCTGATCGCCTTCGGCATCAAGGCCGCCGCCTTCCCCCTCTTCTTCTGGCTCCCCGCCTCCTACCACACCCCCCCCATCGCCATTTCGGCCCTGTTCGCCGGGTTGCTCACCAAGGTGGGGGTCTACGCGCTGATCCGGGTCTTCAGCCTGATCTTCGTCGGGGACACGGCCTACACCCACACGCTGATCCTCGTCATCGCCGGGCTCACCATGGTGACCGGGGTGTTCGGGGCGATCTCCCAGAACGAGTTCCGCCGCATCCTCTCGTTCCACATCGTGAGCCAGATCGGGTACATGATCATGGGGCTGGGGCTCGGCACCCCGCTGGGGCTGGCGGCCGCGGTCTTCTACATCGCCCACCACATCGTCGTGAAGACCAACCTCTTCCTGATCAGCGGGGTGGTCCAGCGCCTGGGCGGCACCCTCGAGCTCGGGAAGCTCGGGGGGCTGTACGCCGCGCGGCCGTTGCTGGCGGGGCTGTTCCTCGTGCCCGCGCTCTCCCTGGCGGGAGTCCCCCCGCTGTCGGGCTTCTTCGCCAAGCTGGGGCTGGTCCAGGCGGGGGTCGCCGACGGCCGCTACCTGATCGTGGCCGTGTCCCTGGCCGTGTCGCTTCTGACCCTCTATTCCATGACCAAGATATGGAACGAGGCCTTCTGGAAGAAGGCGCCGGAGGCCGGCGGGGGGGCGGCCGCCGCGGCGGGCGCCGGCATCCGGACCCCCCTCGTCCCCATCGCGCTCCTGGCGGTCGTCACGGTCCTCGTCGGCCTGGCCGCGGGCCCGGTCTTCGGCGTCGCCGAGCGCGCGGGAGCGCAGCTGGCCCGGCCGGCCGGTTACATCGAGGCGGTCCTGGGGGGAGGGAATCGATGACGCTCTTTCTCGCCAACATCGGGCTCGGGCTCCTCTGGGCCGTCCTGACGGGCGTGTTCAGCCCGCCGAACCTGGCCATCGGCTTCGTCCTGGGCTACCTGATGCTGTGGATGATCCGGGGGGTGCTGGGGCCCTCGCGCTATTACAACACCGTGCCGCGCCTGTTCGAGTTCGCCGGGTATTTCCTCTGGGAGCTCATCCTGGCGAACGGGCGGCTGGCCGTCGACGTGCTCACCCCGGCCCACCGCATGCGCCCGCGGGTGATCGCCCTCCCCCTCGCCGTCCGGGAGGAGGGGGAGATCGCGCTGCTCGCGAACCTGATTTCGCTGACCCCGGGGAGCCTGACCCTGGACGTCAGCGAGGACCACCGCTTCCTCTACATCCACGCCATGTACGCCTCGGACCCGGAGGCCGTCCGCCGTTCGATCCAGGACGGCCTGGAGCGCCGGATCCTGGAGCTGATGCATGGAAGCGAAAGGAACCCCGACCGTGTTCACTGAAATCCTCTCCGGCATCCTCGTCGTCGCCGTCGTCCTGGCCTTCATCCGGCTCGCGCGCGGCCCCAGCCTGCCCGACCGGGCCGTGGCGCTCGACCTCGTCGCCACCATCGTCATCGGGCTGATCGGGGTCTACGCCGTCATGACGCGCGAGGCGCGCTTTCTCGACCTGGCCGTGGTGCTGGCCCTGATCGCGTTCCTCGGGACCGTCGCCTTCGCGCGCTTCATCGCCAAGGGGGGGCTGCCATGGGACAGGTCCTGAGCGCGGTCCTGCTGGCCCTGGGCGCCTTCTTCTCCCTGGTCGCCGCGATCGGCGTGCTCCGCTTCCCCGACCTTTTCCTTCGCATGCACTGCAGCGCCAAGTCGGCCACGCTCGGGGTGAGCTGCATCATGCTGGGGGCCGCGGCGCATTTCGGCGACCTGATCAGCTACACCAAGGCGGTGGCCGCCATCGTCTTTCTCCTGATCTCGGCGCCGGTGGCCACCCACGTGCTGGCGCGCGCCGCCTTCCACGCCGGCGTCCCGCTCTGGAAGGGGACCCTCAGCGACGAGCTGAGCGGGCAATACCCGAAGGGGACGGAGGATTTCGGGGCGCCCGGGGCCGCCGACGGGGCGGAGGGCGGGGAAAAACCGGCCCCGGGGTCCCGGCCGCCGGCTTGACCCCTTCCCCCTCCGGTCGTATGATAGGGCCCTTTTCCGAAGGAGGATGCGCATGGCGGGACCGCTCAGCGGAGTACGGGTGGTGGAGATCACGATGTTCCAGCAGGGCCCGATCGCGGGCACGCGGCTCGGGGACCTGGGGGCCGACGTCGTCAAGGTGGAACCGAAGGAGGGGGACCCGGGGCGGCACTTCATGCGCCTGATCGGCGCCACGGTCGGCCTCGAGGGGCACAACTTCTACTTCGAGAGCCACAACCGCAACAAGCGCAGCATCGCGATCGACCTGAAGGCGGCGGAAGGGAAGGAGATCTTCCTCGACCTGATCGACCGGGCGGACGTTTTCCTGACCAACATGAGCATCGACGCGCCGGCCCGGATCGGCTTCGGCCCCGAGGAGCTGCTCGCGCGCAACCCCCGCCTCGTGTACGCCCACGCCTCGGGCTGGGGACGCAAGGGGCCCGACGCCCGGGAGCTGTCGTTCGACTACACCGGCATCGCCCGCAGCGGCCTGATGATGTGCGCCGGGGAGATGGGGAGCCCCCCGGGGCAGTTTCTCCCGGGGATGGGGGACGAAATGGGCGGCCTCATGCTGGCCTGGGGCGTCACCGCCGCGCTCCTGGCCCGGGAAAGGACCGGGAAGGGGCAGGTGGTGGACACCTCCCTGATGGGCAGCATCATCAATCTCGCCGGGCTCATGATCGACGCGCCGGCGATGCTGGGGAAGGAGTACCCGCGCGACAGCCGGGAGGCGGCGGGCAACCCCATGTACAACCACTACCGCTGCCGGGACGAGCGGTGGATCGTCGTGGCCCACCTGCAGCCCGACCGCTACTGGCCGGCGTTCTGCAGGGCCCTGGAGATCCCCCACCTCGAGCACGACCCGCGCTTCGACACGATGGAGGCCCGGGGCGAAAACTCCCGGGAGCTGATCCGGGTCCTGGACGAACGCTTCGCCTCCCGGACGCGGGAGGAGTGGATGCGGCGCCTCGGAGCGGAGGGGTGCATCGCGACCCCGGTCCAGACCCTCACGGAGGTGACGGCCGACCCGCAGGCGCTGGCCAACGGGTACGTCATCGAGGTGGACCACCCGAAGCTGGGGAGGAGCCGCCAGGTCGGCTTCCCCTGGGATTTCAGCGACACCCCGGCCTCGTGGCGCCGGCAGGCGCCCGGGCTGGGGGAGCATACCGACGAGATCCTGCTCGACCTGGGCTACGGCCCGGAGGAGATCGCCCGGTTGCGCACCGCGGGGGTGCTGTCCTGAAACGGGATCCCGCTTTTGACTTGACAGCCCGCGGCCGGCTGCATATGGTTTTCGCTACCGATGCCGACGGCATCGGTCTAGGATCGACTTCATGATGTCCAGAAACCTTGCCGTGGTCGGCGCCGGACCGATCGGCGGCATATTGGCGGCGCATTTGATCTCGGCCGGCCACTCCGTCGCCGTGGTGGACGTCTGGAAGGAGCACCGCGACCGTATCCGGGCGGAGGGGCTCCGCATCACCGGGCGGGGGGAGGACCGGATCCGGCCGGCGCGGGTGTGCGCCTCGGTCCGGGAGCTGGAGGAGCGGGTCCCGGAACTGGTCTTCGTCTGCACCAAGGCCTCGGACCTCGGGGAGGTCCTCGACGCCGTCGGCCCCGTTCTTGGCGGTTCGGGCGCCGTCTTCGTCTCCTTCCAGAACGGCATCGACACCGAAGCGGTGATGGCCCAGCGCCTCGGGCGGGAGCGGGTCCTGCGCGGCGTCGTCCATTACGCGGGGGTGCTCCCGGCGCCCGGCGAAATCAGGGAGAGCTTTTCGAACCCCCCCAACTACCTGGGGTGGCTCGACCCGGCCGCCGAGGCCGCCTGCCGGGACGCGGCGGCACTGCTGACCTCCTCCGGCCTCCAGACCGAGGCGACGGGGGAGATCCAGCGGCACGCCTGGCGCAAGACCGTCTTCAACACCTGCATCATGGCGGTGTCGGCCGTGACCGGGCTCGACATGCAGGAGATCATGCGGTTCGGCCCGACGGAGCGGCTGGCGGACGGGCTGCTCGAGGAGTCGATCGCGGTCGCCGCCGCCCGCGGCTTCGACTTCGGCCCCGGCTTCGCGGAGCAGGTGCGGGAGTTTCACCGCCACATCGGGCCTCACCGGCCGTCGATGCTGGCCGACATCGAGAAGGGCCGCAGGACCGAGAACGAGTTCCTGGTCCGGCGGATCGCCGAATACGGGGACCTCGAGGGGGTCCCCGTCCCCCTGCACCGCACCCTGGCGGCCGTGATCGAGGGGCTGGAGCTGCGGGGGCGGCGCCAACGGGAACCACATTCCACGACAGGAGTCAGCGAGTGAAAAGCGATCGACCCAAACAGAATTTCAAGAAGATACACGCCTCGGGCAGGATGAAGGAGATCATGGAAGCCCATTTCCGGGAGCTGGACGAGGCGGCCAGAACCAAAAAGCAGAAGGTCGCCTGGTGCACCAGCGTGGGCCCCGCGGAGCTGCTGAAGGGGATGGGGTTCCAGGTCTTCTACCCGGAAAACCACGGCGCCATGCTGGGCGCCACCCGCATGGCCACCGACCTCATCCCGCTGGCCAACGCGATCGGCTATTCGCCCGACATCTGTTCCTACCTGACGGCCGACATCGGGTCGTACCTCAAGGGGGAGAGCCCGATCTCCAAGGCCTACCCCGGCATCGATGGGCCGCCGCGGCCCGACGTCCTGGTCTTCAACACCAACCAGTGCCGCGACGTGCAGGACTGGTTCAACTTCTACGGGCGCGAATTCAAGGTTCCCGTCATCGGCATCCAGACGCACCGGGGGGTGGGGGAGGTCACCCGCGCCCACATCGACTCGATCGCGGACCAGCTGAAGGCCATGGTCCCCAAGCTCGAGGAGGTCAGCGGGAAGAAGCTGGACATGGAGGAGTTCAAGCGCGTCGTGGGCCTGTCGCGCCAGTGCACCGACCTCTGGAAGGAGGTCCTCGAGATCGCCGCCCACAAGCCCTCCCCCCTGACCTTCTTCGACGGCACCGTGCAGATGGGGCCCGCGGTCGTCATGCGCGGGGAGCAGCGGGCGGTCGACTACTACAAGCTCCTGCTCGCGGAGCTCAAGCAGCGGATCGAGGAGGGGGTGGCGGCGGTGGACGGCGAGAAATACCGCATCTACTGGGAGGGGATGCCGATCTGGGGGAAGCTGCGCGAGCTCTCCACCCAGTTCGCCGAGCTCCAGGCCTGCGTCCTCGCCTCCACCTACTGCAGCAGCTGGGTGTTCCCCGCGCTCGATGCGGACGAGCCGTTCGAAAGCATGGCCCGGGCCTACATCGAGCTCTTCATCGTGCGCGACGAGGATTACAAGGAGGAGTACTTCGCCCGGCAGATCCGCCATTACGGCATTGACGGCATGATCTTTCACGACGCCAAGACGTGCCCCAACAACTCCAACGACCGTTACGGGATGGTCGAACGGATCTCCAGGAGGTTCGACATGCCGACCCTCGTCATCCACGGCGACCTGAACGACCTCCGGTGCTATTCGGAGGAACAGGCCCGCACCAACATCGAGGCGTATATCGAGCAGCTGGCGGAGAAGAGGGGACAGTGACAGCGGAGGCCGTCTACGGGGGGGTCGACATCGGGGCTTCCGCCACCAAGGTGGCCCTCGTCGGCGGGGGCCGGAAGATCGTGGCCTCCGACGTCCGGAAAACGGGCGTCAGCTTCGAGGCGAGCGCCGCGGAGGCCATGGGCGCGGCCCTGGCCTCCGCCGGCCTCCGGCTCGAGGGGCTCCGGCGCGTGGTGGCGACCGGGTACGGGCGCCACAACGTCCACTTCGCCCACGCCACCCGGACCGAGATCGCGTGCCACGCCCGGGCGGCGCACTTCCACTTCCCCCGCCGCATCACGGTCGTGGACGTGGGGGGGCAGGACAACAAGATCATCCACGTCAACGCCCAGGGGCGGCGGGAGAGTTTCAAGATGAACCGGAAATGCGCCGCCGGCACCGGCGCCTTCCTGGAAGAGGTCGCCCAGCGCATGGACGTGCCGCTCGAGCGGATCGACGAGCTGGCGCGCCAGGCCTCGCACACGGTGCACATGGGGAGCTACTGCACCGTGTTCACCAAGACCGAGATCCTCGCCCACATGAGGGCGGGGGAAAAAGTGCCGGAAATCGTGGCCGGGCTGATCGAGTCGGTGGTCAAGCGCATCGTGGAAATGGACCCGCTCGCGGGGGAGGTGGTGCTCACGGGAGGGGTCGTGGCCCACAGCCCGATGCTGGCGGAAATGCTCGGGCGGATGGTCCGCCGCCCCGTGCATATCCTGCCGGACGCCCAGCTCGCGGGAGCCTTCGGGGCCGCCCTCCTGGCGGCCGAGACGGAATAAACGGTCCGGAGCCTTTGCCCGGCCGTCAGGCAATCATCATCTGACCAAGGAGTGCAGCCATGCTCGATACCCTGTTCCGCCCCCGCGCCGTCGCCGTGCTGGGAGCGTCCAACAACACCTTTTCCATCGGCAACCGGGTGGTGAAGAACCTGATCACCCACAACTTCAAGGGGCCGATCTACCCCATCCACCCGAAGGAGGCCGAGATCCTGGGCCTGAAGGCCTACCCGAGCATCCTGGACGTACCGGGGCCGGTCGATGTCGTCACCATCGCCGTCAAGAGCACCCTGGTCCCGCAGATGGTGGAGGATTGCGGGAAGAAGGGGGTGAAGTTCGTCATCATCCACACCGCCGGCTTCCGCGAGATGGGGGGGGAGGGGGCGCGCCTGGAGGACGCCCTGCTCGAGGCGGCGAAGAGATACGGGGTGCGGGTGTACGGCCCCAACTGCCAGGGGGTGATGAATTCGGACCCCGAGGTTTCGGTCTACGCCAACTTCACCTTCACGCCGATGAGGCCGGGCAACGCCTCCATCCTCGCCCAGAGCGGGGGGGTGGCGGAGCTGCTCAACCTGAACCTGCGCCGGATGGGTTCCGGCTTCCGGATGTACGCGTCGCAGGGGAACGCGTCCGACGTGAGCACCAACGAGCTGCTCGAGTATTTCGGCTCCGACCCGGGGACCCGCACCATCATGATGCACATCGAGAGCATGAAGGACACCCGGGAATTCATCGAGAGCTGCCGCCGCATCGCGAAGGGAAAATCGCTCCTGGCCATCCGGACCGGGCGCAGCAAGGCGGCGGCCAAGGCGGTGAGCTCCCACACCGGGTCGCTCATGCAGCAGGACTCGCTGACCGACACGATCTTCGAGCACGCCGGCGTCCTGCGCTTCCAGACGACCGAGGAGATGATCTCGGCCGGGTACGCCCTGGCGAACCAGCCGGTGCCCGCGGGGCCGAACGTGGCCATCGTCGCCAACGCCGGCGGCCCCGGCATCATGGCCATCGACGAGTGCGTCGGCTGCGGCCTCACCCTGGCCACCCTCACGGAGGAAACGAAGGCGACGCTGCGCGCCGGGCTGATCCCCGAGGCCTACGTGGAAAACCCGGTCGACGTCGCCGCCACGGCCAACGCCGAGCATTTCCGCCTGACGCTCACCGCCCTGGACGCCGACCCGGGGGTCGACTCGATCCTCGTCACCATGGTGACTCCCCCCTTCGTCGACTGCGAGGCGGTGGCCGACGCGATCGCCGAGTGCGCCGGCCGGGCGACCAAGCCGATCGTGTGCGTCGTGATGACGAACGAAAACTGGGCCTCCACCGTGGAGAAGATCAAGGGGGCGGGGATCCCGGTGTACGAATTCCCCGAAAGCGGCGCCCGGGTGGTGGCGGCGATGGCGCGCTACCGCGAGGTCCAGAAGCGGCTCGAGGAGCCCCCGGCTACGGTGCCGGGGGACCGGGCCGCGGCCGAGGCGATCCTGGGAGCGGCCCCGGGGGGCTACATCCCCCAGGCGGACGCCTACGGGGTGCTCGGCGCCTACGGGATCCCGGCGGCGCGGACCGCGCCGATGACGGGGGGCCGGGCGCCGGAGGGGACCCTGTACCCCGCGGTCCTCAAGGTGGACAGCCCGGACGTCGTGCACAAGAGCGACGCCGGCGGGGTCGAGCTGGGTATCGCGGATGACGGGGGGCTCCAAAAAGCCTGGGAGCGGATGTCGGGCGCCTTCCCCGGCGCCGGGTTCGTCGTCCAGGAGCAGTGCCCCCGGGGGACGGAGATCATCGTCGGCCTCAAGCGGGAAGAGGGGGTCGGACCGGTGTTGATGTTCGGCCTGGGCGGGGTCCACGTGGAGGCGCTCGGGGACGTGTCCTTCCGCCTCGCCCCGCTGTCGGAGGCCGGGGCGGCCCGGATGGTGCGCGAAATCCGCTCCCTGCCGCTGTTGACCGGCTCCCGGGGGGTGCCGGCCGCGGACCTGGGCGCGGTCCAGCGGTTGCTGCTGGCGGTGTCGCAGCTGGCGGTCGACCTCCCCGAAATCGAGGAGATGGACCTGAACCCCGTCATGGTCTACCCCGAGGGGGAGGGGGTGAAGGTGGTGGACGTGAGGATCCGGAAGAAGTAACCGGCTCGCGGCGGCCGCCGGGCCGCACGCGCCGGGGGGACGGTCCTCCGCCCGTCAGGGCGGGGCGCGCCGTCCCTTTTTTTTTGCGTCCCGGGAGGCCTCAGGGCGTCTCCGCCAGCTCAAAGCGGAGAAGAAGGGTTTTCTGGATGGGGGCGTAGTTGTCGTCCGACAGCAGGGTGAGCAGGAGCCTGCCCGAGGCGCAGCGGTGCACGTCGAGCGCTTCCAGGTTGTCGATCCGGTGGCGGCGGTCGGCGAGGAAGAGGACGGGCCCGTCCGCCGGCGGCCCGGGCCGGAGCAGCGCTTCGGGGAGGCGGCGGATGCGGGCCGCGAACCCTCCGGTCAGGGTGAAGCGCCGCTCGAGCAGGAGGAGGTCGCCGCCGGGGAGGAGCGCGGCGTCGCTCACGTCGAAGCCGTCCGAGCGCCGGACATGGAACATTCCCGGCCGCGGCCCCCCGATGATGAAGGCGGCGATATTCCCCTCCCCGTCGAGGGCGCGTTCGGAGATCCCGATCAGGGAGCCGCCCAGGGGGAGCTCCCGGGGCACGAACACCAGCGCCTCCAGCCCCTGGTTGGGGGGGAGCGCCGCGGCCCCGGGAGGGAGATCGATCAGGCGGGCGGGGGCGAGGAGGCCGGAGCGGCCGAAAGCGAAACGGGCGACGGCGTCGAGGCGTTCGATCCCCACCCAGGCGTCGCCGCCGTCGAGGGCGAGCGATTCCGTGTCCCAGCGCTCGGCGGGGCGGCCGTCGGGGGCGAGGACGGGGCCCATTTCGGCCCCGGCGATCCCGAGGGGGACGCCGTCGCGGGCGACGATGCGCCCCCGCAGCCAGTAGGCGCGGTCGGAGAGGGCGACGAAGCGCTCCCCGCCCGGCTCGAGGCGCAGGGCGGACAGGCCCCCGAAGGCGCCGTCGTCGGAGGAGAGCTCCAGGCCGCCGATGAAGGAAAGGGCGCCGAAGCGGGAGCGGGAGGGGTCGCCCTCGTCGAAACAGGAGATCGGTTCGGCCCGGACGGCCAGGGCGCCGGCCCCGACGGGCCGGGCCCTGTGCGGGCAGGCCACGGAGGCCAGCCCGAAAATCAGCAGGAGAAGCACTCGCGCGGCCGCCATGTCCGACCCGCCCCTAGTACCGGTAGTGCTCCGGCTTGTAGGGTCCCTCGACCGGAACCCCGATGTAGGCCGCCTGCTTCGGGGAGAGACGGGTGAGCTTCACCCCGATCTTTTCCAGGTGCAGGCGGGCGACCTCCTCGTCGAGCTTTTTCGGAAGCCGGTAGACGCCGGGCCTGTACTCCTCCCGGTGCTCCCAGAGGTCGAGCTGGGCCAGGACCTGGTTGGTGAAGGAATTGGACATGACGAAGCTGGGATGCCCCTCGGCGCACCCGAGGTTGACCAGCCGGCCCTCGGCCAGGAGGTAGATGCTGCTGCCGGAGGGGAGGTCGTAGCGGTCCACCTGCGGCTTGATGGGGACCTTGGCGACGCCGGGCGCCCGGTTGAGGCGCTCCACCTGGATCTCGTTGTCGAAGTGGCCGATGTTGCACACGATCGCCTGGTCCTTCATCGCGAGCATGTGGTCGACGGTGATGACGTCGCAGTTCCCGGTGCAGGTGACGTAGATGTCCCCCTCGGCGAAGGTTTCCTCGATGCGGGTGACCTCGAACCCCTCCATGGCCGCCTGCAGCGCGTTGATGGGATCGATTTCGGTGACGATGACGCGGGCGCCGAAGCCGCGCAGGGAATGCGCGCTCCCCTTCCCCACGTCGCCGTAGCCGCAGACGACGGCGGTCTTGCCGGCGATCATCACCCCGAGGGCGCGCTTGAGGCCGTCGGCCAGCGATTCACGGCAGCCGTAGAGGTTGTCGAATTTCGACTTGGTGACGCTGTCGTTCACGTTGACGGCGGGGACGAGCAGCCGGCCCGCCTCCAGCATCTGGTAGAGGCGGTGGACCCCGGTGGTGGTCTCCTCGCTCACTCCCTTCCAGCCGGCGGCCGCGCGGGTGAACCAGCCCGGGCGCTCGGCGGCGCAGCGCTTGAGCAGGGCCTTGATCGCCTCCTCCTCACGGCTCTCGCTCCTGCTGTCCACCCAGCCGCTCCCCTGCTCCATCTCGTACCCCTTGTGCAGCAGGAGCGTGGCGTCGCCGCCGTCGTCGACCACCAGGTGGGGGCCCTCCCCCCCGGGGTGGGTGAGCGCGCGCAGGGTGAAGTCCCAGTATTCCTCCAGGCTCTCCCCCTTGAAGGCGAACACCGGGACTCCCGTGGCGGCGATGGCGGCCGCCGCCTGGTCCTGGGTGCTGAAGATGTTGCAGCTGGCCCAGCGCACGCTCGCGCCGAGCGCGGCCAGGGTTTCGATCAGGACGGCGGTTTCGATGGTCATGTGCAGCGAGCCGGTGATCCGGGCGCCGGCGAGCGGCCGGCCCGGGCCGTATTTCGCCCGCACGGCCACGAGTCCCGGCATCTCCCGCTCGGCCACCCCGATCTCCCTGCGGCCCCAGTCGGCCAGGGTGAGGTCCGCGACCGCGAAGTCGCCCGTTTTCCCCGGTGCCGGGGCCTTCGTCGTACTTGACATAGCTGAGAGGTCCTTTCCAAAAATTATATATCGACAAATCAGGATAAGATGATATAAAGATCGGGCAACCGCTGTCAACAGCTATTTGCCCGGGAGGAGAACGGAACATGGTGCCGGTCCTGAAATCGTTGCGCGCGCTCGCGGATCCCACGCGCCTGAGGATGGTGGCCCTCCTCGAGGGGGAGGAACTGTCGGTGCAGGAACTGCAGGAAATCACCCGGCTGGGCCAGTCGAGGATTTCGACCCATCTCGGGCTGCTGCAGGAATCGGGCCTGGTCCGCTGCCGCCGCGAGGGGAAGCGGGCGTTCTACCGGGTGGCCGGGGAACTGGAGCCCCCCACGGCCGACATCGTGCGCGCGGCCGTGGCCGGGGCCGCGGAGCTCGAGGAGCGCGCGGCCGACCGGGTCAACCTCAGGCGGGTCCTGAGGCGGCGGCGGGAGCGGGCGGAGGTCTACTTCAACCAGGTGGCGGGGCGCTTCGACCGGGTCTACGGCCCGGGGCGCTCCTGGCAGGGGTTCGGGCACCTGCTGCTGCGCATCCTCCCCCCGCTCGAGGTGGCCGATCTCGGTTCGGGGGAGGGGCTGCTGGCCGAACTGCTCGCGCGGCGGTGCCGGAGGGTGATCGCCGTCGACAACTCCGAGAAGATCGTGAAGTTCGGCGCCGCCAAGGCAAGGAAGAACGGGATCCTGAACCTGGAGTTCCGGCTCGGCGACCTCCAGGACCCGCCGATCGCGCCGGGGAGCGTGGATCTCGTGATCCTGAGCCAGGCGCTCCATCACGCGGCGGACCCCGCCGCGGCGGTGGCCGCCGCCTACCGGCTGCTGCGCCGGCCCGGGCGGATCCTCATCCTCGACCTGCTGCGCCACGGCTTCGAACAGGCGCGCGAGTCCTACGGCGACGCCTGGCTCGGTTTCGCCGAGAGCGACCTCGAGCAGTGGCTGGAGGGGGCCGGGTTCCGCGACATCGACATCAGCGTGGTCGCGCGGGAGGAGGAGGCGCCCCATTTTCAGACCCTCCTGGCGGAGGGGCGGAAGTGAGGGCGCGGGCCTCGTCGAAAAGGCGGTCCCATTTCGCGCGGAAAGGGTAGAGGAGGAGGGAGCGGAGGAGGAGGCCCCGGACGGCGCCGCGGCCGACCTTCACCCGGGCGGCTCCGCCCGTCACCTCGGCCGAGCGGAGGAGGCCGAGGGTCCGGACTCCGATCAGGAGCGGCCAGGCCGAGGCCAGCCGGACCCGGACGCTCCGGAAGGGGAGCGCGGTGGTGTAGCGCCAGCCGGCGGCGAGGTGCTCCTCCGCCTCCCCGAGGTAGCGGGCGTAAAGGGGGCGGAAGAGGCGCCAGTAGCGCGCGTCGAGGATATCCGCGGGCCGCAGCCCGTATTTCGCCATGCGCCGGGAGGGGATGTAGCAGCGCCCCGCGGCCAGGTCCTTCGGCAGGTCGCGCAGGATGTTGACCAGCTGCAGCCCCCTGCCGAAGCGGACGGCGTCCTCGAGCAACCGCTCGCGGTCCGCGACCGCGCCGGGGAAGAGACGGCGGAGGCAGAGGCTGGTCCAGAACTCCCCCACGCAGCCGGCGACCCGGTAGGTGTACAGCTGCAGCTCCTCGTCCGAATCGAGCGCCCCGATCCGGTCCGGTCCGCAACCGCCGAAGCGCAGCAGGTCCGCGTCCTGGCCGGCCGTGATTGTTTCGAGCACCCCGGCGATCTCGGCCCGGTCCTCGGCGTCGAAATCCCGCAGCCTCCCGAGCACCTCCCCGAAATGGCGCAGCAGCCGCCGCTCCCCCTCCGTCGGGCCCGGGCGGGCGAGGAGCTCCGCGAGATCGGGGGCCGCCGCCCGGCGTCCCGCGCCGCAGTCACGGATGGCGGCGCCCATGGCGGCGAGGATCTCGCGGCGGCGGCCGGCGGGGACCCCCTCGGTGTCGGCGACCGTATCGGTCGCCCGCGCCAGCAGGTAGGCCAGCCGCAGCTGGGGTTTGATGGCGCGCGGGAGGATGGCGAGCGTCAGGTAAAAGGAGCGGGACACGTCCCGCAGCAGGCGCTCGAGGTTGGGCGATCGGATCATGACGGCGGCATTGAACCACAGAAAGGGGCCCGGGGGGAATGATTTCTTGCCCGTGTGCCTTGGCGCGGAGGCCCCCGGAGGGTAATCTTCAGGGGTCTGCCATGTCCATCCATTCAAAACGGTGAATCCACGGAAATCATGAATATCGAACAGATCGTAGCAGGGGAACTCTCGCTGGGAATCGGCCAGGTGCAAAGCGCGCTCGCGCTCTTCGCCGAGGGGGGGACCGTCCCCTTCATCGCCCGGTACCGCAAGGAACGCACCGGGGAAATGAACGAGGTGCAGCTGCGCGCGCTCCTGGAGCGGCACACCTACCTCACCGAGCTCGGGGAGCGCAGGGGAACGATCCTCAAGTCGATCGAGGAGCAGGGGAAGCTCACCGAAGGGCTGAAGGCCAAAATCGAAGCCTGCATGCAGAAAACGGAGCTCGAGGACCTCTACCTCCCCTACAAGCCCAAAAGGCGGACGCGGGCCACCATCGCCAGGGAGAAGGGGCTCGAGCCGCTGGCCGCCCGGATCCGGGAGCTCAACGCTGCGGGCGCCCCGGACGCCGACCTCGAAACGGAGGCGGCCGGCTACGTGAACGGGGAGACGGGGGTCGCCTCCGCGGCGGACGCGCTCCGGGGGGCGTCCGACATCCTGGCCGAGGAGGTCTCCGAGAAGGCCGAGCTGCGCCGGCACCTGCGCGACTTCCTCGTCTCGAAAGGGGAGTTCGTCTCGAAGATCGGCGAGGACCGCCCCGCGGGCACCACCAAGTTCGAGATGTACCGCGACTACCGGGCGCGCGTCGGGGAGATCGCCCCGCACAACATGCTCGCGCTGCGGCGCGGGGAGGCCGAGGGGGTGCTCTCCTTCACCATCGAGTTCGACGCGGCGGCCGTCGCCGCGTACCTCGAGGAGAGGGAGATCCGGACGGCGGCGCCGGGGGTGCGGGAGTTCCTGCGCGCGATGCTGGCGGACGCCTTCGAGCGGCTGATGCGCGCCACCCTCGTCGGGGAGGTGCGCTACGAGAAGAAGGTGGCCGCGGACCGGGAGTCGATCCGGACCTTCGAGACCAACCTGCGCGAACTCCTCCTGGCGAGCCCGGCGGGGATGAAGCCGACCCTCGGGATCGACCCCGGGTTCCGGACCGGGTGCAAGGTCGCGGCCGTGGACGGCACCGGCAAGCTCCTCGAACATGTCACGATCCAGCCCCACAAATCGGACCGGGAACGGGCGGAGGCGGCCCGCGTCCTCGCCGGGCTGATCCGCACCCACGCCATCGAGCTCGTCGCCATCGGCAACGGGACCGCCGGGCGCGAGACGGAGGGCTTCGTCGGGGAGGTCCTCGGGGGGCTCGAAAAAAAGCCGCTCAAGGTCATGGTGAGCGAGGCGGGCGCGAGCGTCTACTCCGCGAGCGAGGCGGCGATCGAGGAGTTTCCCGATCTCGACCTGACCGTCCGGGGGGCCGTCAGCATCGCGCGCCGGCTCCAGGACCCGCTGGCGGAGCTGGTGAAGATCGACCCCAAATCGATCGGCGTCGGGCAGTACCAACACGACGTGGACCAGCGCCTGCTCCGGGAAAAGCTCAACGACACGGTGGAGAGCTGCGTCAACTACGTCGGCGTCGACCTGAACCTGGCCTCCCGGGAACTCCTCGGCTACGTCGCCGGGATATCGGGGGCCGTGGCGCGCAACATCGTCGCCTGCCGGAACGCCCGCGGGCCCTACCGCAGCCGGCAGGAGCTGCTCGAGGTGCCGCAGTTCGGCCCCAAGACCTTCGAGCAGGCGGCCGGGTTCCTCCGGATCCGCGACGGCGCCAACCCGCTCGACGGCACCGCGGTGCACCCGGAGAGCTACGTCATCGTAGAGCGGATCGCCGCGGACCTCGGCGTCCCCCTGGAAAAGGTCACGGAAGACCCCGCCGGGCTCGCCCGCCTCGACCTCGGGAAGTACGTCACCGCGGAGATCGGGGAGCCGACGCTGCGGGACATCGTCGCGGAGCTGGAAAAACCGGGACGCGACCCGCGGGCGGAATTCCGCTACGCGCGTTTCGACGAGGGGGTCCGGGAGCTCAAGGACCTCGTCCCGGGGATGGAGCTCGAGGGGGTGGTCACCAACGTGGCCAATTTCGGGGCCTTCGTCGACATCGGGGTGCACCAGGACGGGCTGGTGCACGTGTCGCAGCTCGCCGACCGGTTCGTGGACGACCCGAAGAAGGTGGTGAAGGTGGGGCAGATCGTCAAGGTGCGGGTGCTCGAGGTGAACGAGGCGCTCAAGCGGATCGCGCTCTCGATGAAGTCGCCCGGACGGGCGGGAGGGCGGCGGGAGGGGAAGGGGGCCGGGGAGAAGCGGGCCGCGGCCGGCGGGCGCCGGAACGCCTCGGTCGGGGACCTGATGGCGCGGTTCAACCGGCCCAGGTAGGGGAGCTCACCCCTCCAGGAAGCGGAGGACCTCCGCGGACCGGAGCAGGCGCCGGGCCTGCTCGCGCCCCCGCTCGAAGGTGCGGAACGCCGTCTCGTTGTCCATGCAGAGGAAGCCCGCCTCGACCCTGTGGTCCGGGCGGATGACGAGCAGGCGGTTTTCCCGCACCGCGCGGCGCACGGCGGGCTCCCCGTCCAGCCGGCGCAGCCGGGAGCTGGTCTCCCACAGCGCCCCCCCCGGGTCGCAGCAGAAGACGAGGGTCCGGTCGGCCGCCGCCCAGCGGGCGAGGGGGGCCAGGGCCGGGTCCGATTCGAAGCGGGCGAGCGGCATCTTGAGCGTGTACCCGCCGTCGATGAAGACGGCGCCGCGGTCCCCCGGGCAGTCCCCCTGGCCGAGGTCCCCGGGCGCGAGCGGGAGGCCCATGGCCACCGGGATCAGGCAGGAGGCCTCGATGACGCGGTGGTAGTTCCCCCGCGCGAGAGGGCGGACCCCTTCCGACCGGAGCTCCGGGGGGAGGGGGTGGGCGAAGATGACGGGGTCTTCCGCGTACCCGGAGGGGAGGTACTTCCACCCCGCGGGAAGCTTGCGCATGGCGGCCTTCAGGAAGAAGCGGAGCCGGTCGGCGCGCCCGAAGGGGCGGCCGTCGAGGCGGCGGACCCTGGTGGTGAAGATCAGGAGCCGGAGCGGGGGGTCGGCGTCGAAGACTCCCTCGAGCTCCCGCTCGGCCATCACGTACCGCGTCGACGCGGCCAGGAGGGCGCGGAAGCGGCCGTACTTCGGCCCGCGCCGCGCCGGGGTGCCCCAGTGACGCCACCCCTTCATCACCGTCTCCTCGGTCCCGGTGGCCACGTCGGCCGCGGCGTAGCCGCCGACGGAGGCTCCCATGGCGGCGCGGGGGTAGCGGCCGTGGAGGCGGCACCAGCGCATGAACTCGTAGAGGACCCCCCCCTGCCAGGCGCCGCGCCCGGCCCCCCCGGAATCGAGGATCCAGCGATAGGTCGTCTCCATGGTCCGGGACCTCCCTAGGACGGGGAGCGCTCGTACCCCTCGTCCACGCCGAGGTCGGGCGCGTCGGCCGCGGCGGTCGCCAGCCGGTCGCAGCGCTCGTTCTCGGGATGGCCCGCGTGCCCGCGCACCCAGAGGAACTCGACCCGGTGGACGCGGCAGAGCTCCAGCAGGCGCTCCCAGAGGTCGGGGTTGACCGCCTTCTCCCGGCTGTTGCGCTTCCAGCCGGCGGCGCGCCAGCGGGCGGCCCACCCCTTCTCGATCGCGTTGACGAGGTACTGGCTGTCGCTGTAGAGGCGGACGCGGCACGGTTCCTTCAGGGCCTCCAGGCCCGCGATGGCGGCCAGGATTTCCATCCGGTTGTTGGTCGTCAGCCGGAAGCCGCCCGAAAGCTCCCGGCGGCGGGACTCGTAGAGGAGCACCACGCCGTAGCCCCCCGGGCCGGGATTGCGGCGGCAGGCCCCGTCGGTAAAGATCTCCACCTGTCTGGTCACCCGTCGCCTCCCAAAGAAAAACGGCCGACCGGCGGGTCGGCCGCGTGCGAAAAGGGAACGCGGGCCCCGGGGGGCCCGCGCGGCCGCTACGATTCCCGGGCCACGGTGGGCTCGGGGGGCTTGGGGATCTCCTTTTCGGAGACCCAGTTTTCGACCGGCGCCGTCACCGGCGCGCCCGGCTTGTCCTTGCACAACCCCATCGATTTCAGGAAGGCCGCCTGCTTGGCGAGCTGGATGGCCATCGCCGGGTCGACCCCCTTGGGGCAGACCTGGGAACAGGCGCCGGCGAAGTGGCAGCGGTAGACGCCGTGCTTGGAATAGACCTCCTCGGAATGCTCCTCGGTCCCCTCGTCCCGGGTGTCGGCGAGGTAGCGCCATCCCTGGGTCAGGGCCTGGGGCCCGGTGTAGTCTTCCGAGGTCGCCACCGTGGGGCAGGCGGACAGGCAGAGGCCGCACTTGATGCAGTAGGCGAACTGGATGTAGTTCACCAGCTCCTCCGAGGACTGGAAGTACTCCCGGGTCGGGCTGTTCTGCTCGATCCGGTCCCGGCGGATGAGGTAGGGCTTGACCGACCGGTGCCGGTCGAACAGGCTCTCCAGGTCGGGGACCAGGTCGCGGATGATGTCGAAATTGGGGAGCGGCTTGATGACGACCCGGTCCGAGTGCAGGTGCGTGATCTGGTTGGTGCAGGCCAGGCGCGGCAGCCCGTTGATGAACATGCCGCAGGAACCGCAGATCCCCATGCGGCACGAGGAGCGCCAGGTGAGCGTGGGGTCCTCGTGCTCCTTGATCCAGTGCAGCCCGTCCAGCACCGTCATCCCCTTGTGGAGCGGGACGGTGAATTCCTGAAGATGGGGGGTTCCCCCCTTTTCAGGGTCGTAGCGCAGCACTTCGAAGATGATGGTCTTGATTTTGCCCGATTCAGTGGATGTGCTCATGGTTAGACTCCCTTCATCTGAAACACCCGCACGGCGACATAGGTTCCGTACAGGAACAGGGCAAAACCGGCGGCGGTGCAGAGCCTCCCGATCGCTTTCTGGAGCGTCTTCGAGAGGGAAAGTTCACACAGAATGCTGCGGAAACCGTACAGACCGTGAAAGAGCGCGGTTCCCAGCAGGGCGATGTAGGTGATCATGAAGAAGAACTGCCGGCTGCGCTCGAAGACCTCGGCCGAGGCGGTGGGGTGCGTGGAGCCGAGCCCGAGAGCCTCCATGAGGGTGCCCATGTGCATGATGCCCATGTGCAGGCCGAGCAGGAACAGTATCACCACGGCAGTCAGAATGTGCCAGAACCATAGTCTGGATTCACGCATGGTTCCCTCCTATTTCGTCAAGAATAAGAAATCCGCGCCGGCGAACAGGACCAGGACCGCGGTGATCACCATGGCGACGACCAGGACGGGCCTCTGCCGGATGACCGAGTGGCTGTAAGGGTACGACGGGAGCCCCGGCTTTCCGACCAGCAGGCCGAGTTCGACCAGCACCAGCCGGATGCCGTTGACCGCGTGGTAGAGAAAGGCCAGGAAGACCAGGAACTCGCCGAGCCTGAAGAGCGGGTTCTCGAAGAAGCGCATGGCGCTTTCCCAGGCCTCGGGGCCGTCGACGCGGGTGCCGGTGACGAAGATGTGCATCAGGAAATAGGCCAGGATGCCCAGGCCGGTCAGGCGGTGAAGCGCGTAGGCGTAACGGTCGGCGCCGTAACGGCCTCCGCCGAGCCAGCCCCATAATCCAAGGTTGTTCTTGTATCGGTGTTGCATAGGTGCTCCTCTGTCCTTGAAATATTAATATTTCCGTTCGACGGGCTTCCAGGTGTTGATCGTCACCGGCTTGTAATCGAGCCTCGGGCCCTGGTCGGTATGAAACGCCAGCGTGTGCTTGAGCCAGTTGGCGTCGTCGCGCTGCGGGAAGTCGCGGCGGGCGTGGGCGCCGCGCGATTCCGTGCGCGTGAGGGCCCCCAGCAGCGTCACCTCGGCCAGATCGAGCAGGTTGGCGAGCTCCAGCGCGTGGTACAGGTTGGTGTTGTAGACGGAGTTCTTGTCCTGGATGCTGATGTTCCGGTACCGGCCGCGCAGCGACCGGATCTTTTCCAGCCCCTTGCTCATCAGGGCCTCGGTGCGGAAGACCCCGGCGTGGGCGTCCATGCAGGTGCGCAGCTCCCGGCGGATTTCGTACAGGTTCTCCTTGCCGCTTTGCGACATCAGTTCCTCGTAGATGCGCTTGTATTCGGCCTGCACCCTGGCTTCGGGAACGGGGGCCGCCGCGCTCACTTCCGCGCAGTAGCGGCCGGTTTCCGCGCCAGCGATCCTGCCCCAGACCAGGCATTCGGCCGTGGAGTTGGAGCCCAGGCGGTTGGCGCCGTGCAGGCTGACGCAGGCGGCTTCGCCCGCGGCCCAGATCCCCTTGACCCGGGTGGCTCCCTTGATGTCGGTCTCGATCCCCCCCATGGAATAGTGGGCGACCGGGCGGCAGGGGATCGGTTCCTCGATCGGGTCGAGGTCGTTGAACTCGATGCAGACCTCGCGGATGAGGGGGAGCTGTTCGTTGATCCGCTTCGCCCCCAGGTGCCGCAGGTCGAGGTGGATGTAGTCGAGCCCGTCCGGCCCCTCGAACCCGTGCCCCTCCTCGATCTCGATCATCTCGGAGCGGGAGATCAGGTCGCGCGGTCCCAGCTCCACCTTGGCGGGCGCGTACTTGTGCATGAAGCGCTCCCCCTTGTTGTTGACCAGGTAGCCCCCTTCCCCGCGGCAGGCCTCGGTGATGAGGATGCCCGAGGGGACCAGGCCGGTGGGGTGGAACTGGAGGAACTCCATGTCTTCGAGGGGTATGCCGGCGCGGTAGGCCAGCGCCATGCCGTCGCCCGTGACCGTCTGCGAGTAGGTGGTGAAACCGAAAAGGGTGCCGCCGCCGCCGCTGGCCACGATGAGGGCCTTGCCGCGCATGACCTTGAACTTCCCCGTGGTCATGTCGATGGCCGTGAGTCCCGCGAAAGCGTTGTCCTCGATCAGGATCGAGGTGATGAAGTGTTCGTTGTAGTGCTTCACGCGCGGAAACCGGTTGACCGTGTCGTACAGCGTCTGCATTTCGAAGAAGCCGGTCTTGTCCTGCGCGAGCACGGCGCGGGGGTAGCTGTGCCCCCCGAAGGGGCGCTGGGCGATGCGGCCGTCCGAACGGCGGGTCCAGGGGATTCCCCAATGGTCCAGCTGGAGGATCTCGCCCGGTATGGAGCGCACGAACAGGTCCACGACGTCCTGGTCGGCCAGGAAATCGCTTCCCAGGACCGTATCCCAGGCGTGCAGCTGGAGGCTGTCGCCGTCCTCGGGACGGAGGACCGCGGCGGTGCCCCCTTCCGCGGCCACGGAATGCGCCCGCATCAGCTGGTTTTTGGAAATGAGCGCGATATCGATATTGCCCTGTGTCACGCGCGACGCCTCGATGGCTGCGCGCAGGCCGGCTAATCCCGCCCCGAGAATGATGAGGTCATGAGTCTGAACATCGGCCATACGACGGCCCCTCCTATCCATTCGATAAATGTTAAGGTCTAACGCTTCCTGGGATTGCGTACTTCGTGCCGCAATCGGGTTCCGGAAAGACCGCGCCCGGGATTCTGCTGCAAAATCGTGCGGCAAGGAAGCGGGGAGCGCCGGGTTTCCGGTTTAAGGGTACTGCTGCTGATACCGCGCGAGCCCGGCGGCCAGCGCGGCGACCGCCTCCTCGATCTCGGCGCTCCGGAGAACGTAGGCGATGCGGGCCTTGTCCCTCCCGCGGTCGTTCTGCATGTAAAACCCGGCCGCCGGCGCGATGAAGGTGGTGGCCCCGCGGTGGGAAAAGCCGTCCAGCAGAAAGGCGGCGAAATGGTCGGCGTCGCGCACCGGAAGCTGGACCAGGGTGTAAAAGGCCCCCCGGGGCTTGTGGATCGCCACGCCCGGTATCCGCTTCACCTCCCGGTAAAGGGTGTCGCGGCGGGAAAGGAACTCGAGCCGCATGTTTTCCAGGTAGTCGTCCCCGATCCGCTCCAACATGTAGGCCGCGGCGAACTGCTCTATGGTGGGAGCCGCCAGCCGCGCCTGGAGGATCTTCAGGACCGCCGCCAGGATCGATTCGTTGGCCGTGATCAGGCAGCCCACGCGCGCCCCGCAGAGGCTGAAGCGCTTCGACAGGCTGTCGACGACGATGACGCGGTCGCTTCGCGGCGCCAGGTGGAGCATGCTCAGGGGCTGGAGATCGTCGTAGACGAACTCGCGGTACGTTTCGTCGACCACGAAAAAGAGATTGTGCTCCTCGCACAGGCCGAACAGGAATTCGAGATTCTGCCGGTCGTAGACGGTCCCGGTGGGGTTGTTCGGGTTGCAGAGGAGGATCGCGCGCGTCCGCGGCGTGATCGAGCGTTCGATCCGGTCCCGGTCGGGGAGCGCGAAATCGTGCTCCATGTCGCTCAGAACGGGGACCAGGGTGACGCCCGCGATCGAGGCGAAACCGAGGTAGTTGGCGTAGGTGGGGTCGAAGATGAGGATCTCGTCCCCGGGGTCGCAGCAGGTCATGAACAGAAAGACCAGCGCTTCGCTCGCGCCCACGGTGATCAGGAACTGCTCGGGGGCGGTCCGGAGGTCCAGGGTCCGGTTGGCGTAGGCGGACCAGGCGGCCCGCAGCGCCTCGTTCCCCTGCGACTGCTCGTAGGAGACGACCTTCTGGTCGTACGCCCTGAGCCCCTCCAGGAATTCCCCGGGGGATTCGATGTCCGGCTGCCCGATGTTCAGGTGGTACACCCGGGTCCCCGCCGCCTTGGCCCGGTTGGCCAGGTGGGCCAGTTTCCGGATCGGAGACGGCGGCGTCAGCCGGGCCCGGTTGGATATCGGGATCGATGTAGTTGGAGCCTCGGTCACTGCTTTTTCCATACCCCCACGCCCTGAAATGCAAGTAAAACCCTAAAGACTAATCCTTTCCGCGGCGAGGTTCAAGCCGTAAAGAAAGGAGGGGGTTCAGAGCAGGGCGCCGACCTGCACCGTCAGGATGTGGCAGAGCTCGAAAAAGCGGCAGAAGCCGTTGCGCTCCTTCAGCGCCGGGTCCGCGGCCCGGTCCTCCTCCCGGAAGCGGGTGGCGACCTGGTCGATCCGGTCCCTGAGCCCCGGGTCGGTGGCCAGGGCGAGGAGCTGGGTCATCTCCACCATGCGGTAGAGGGCGCCGAGCAGCCGTTCCCGGTCCGAACGGGCCGCCCGCATCCCCTCGGCGAAGCGCCGCTCCACTTGCCGGATCGGGTCCGTCAGCTCCCCGGCGCCGTCGGCGGCGATGGTGACGAGCCCGAGCAGGGGGAAACAGGCGCCGAGCGCGGCGGCCACGCGCCCGTCGGGCCCCGCCGATTCCACTTCCGCCCGCACCCGGGCGTCCACCGCGGCGATCAGCCCCCTGGCTTCGGGGTCCTCCCCCGTCAGCTGGTGGCCCAGGGTGTTGAGGGCGTTGTAGAGGGAAAAGGCCGCGTTCAGCATGCGGTCGGGGTGCGTGCGGGCCTCGAGGCGCCCCTGCGCGAAAATGGCCGCACGCCGGTCGATCAGCGCGCGGTAGCGCTCCCGGGGGTCGAGGATGCGGGCCAGGGCGGTGAGGATCTCGAACGCGTGGTGGGCGGCGACGAGGGCCTGTGCCGCGGCGTCCCCCTCGTGGTCCGCGTACTGCTCGAGGTAACGGCGCCAGATTTCCATCAGCGGGAGACTCGGGTCGTGTTGTGCGGGAGGGTGGGTCATATTCCGGTCCGGGCCGCAGTTCGCGGGCAAGGGTCGATTGTAGCACTGATATAATGATTCTCCCATGTTCAAGATCAAGGATGTCATCGTCGACCCCCCCTTCGTCCTGGCGCCCGTGGCCGGCCACACCGATTCCGTCTTCCGGCGGGCGGTCAAGGGCCTGGGGGGGTGCGGGCTGGTGGTTTCGGAACTGGCCAGCACCGAGGGGATGACGCGCGGGCAGGGGCGGACGGACCACATCACCCGTTTCGGCGAGGAGGAACGCCCGGTCGCCATCCAGATCTTCGGCGCGGACCCCGCGCGGATGGCCGAGTCGGCCGCCATGGTCGAGGCGATGGGGGCCGACATCGTCGATATCAACTGCGGGTGCCCGGTCAAAAAGGTGGTGCGCCAGGGGGGGGGGAGCCGGCTGCTCCGGGACCTCCCGCTCCTGGAGAGGATCTTCCGGGCGGTGAGGGACGACATCCGGATCCCGCTGACGGTGAAGATCCGCTCGGGGTGGGACCACGACTCCATCAACGCGCTGGAGGTGCTGCGGCTCGCGGAGGATTGCGGGGTGGACGCCCTGGCCATCCACGGGCGCACCCGCTCCGATTTCTTTTCGGGGAGGGCCGACTGGGGGGTGATCGCCGAGGTCAAGGCCCGGGCCCGCATCCCCGTCATGGGGAACGGGGACGTGTTCACTCCCGGGGACGCCGCGCGCATGCTGCGGGAGACCGGGGTCGACGGCGTCATGATAGGGCGCGGGGTCCTGTCGAACCCCTGGCTGATCCGGCAGTGCCGGGACCACATGACCTCGGGTGAGGCGAAAACGGTGAGTCTCAGGGAGCGGATGGAGTTCATGTCCGCCTTCCTGGGGCGCGTGTGCGCGGAGGTCCCCCCCCCCGTGGCCCTGGGCAGGATCAAGAAAGCGGGGGGGTACCTTTCCAAGGGGTTGCCCGGGGGCTCCCGGCTCAGGGGGGAGATGCACGCGGCGCGCACCACGGCGGAGTTCTTCGCGGCCCTGGAGGGCCATTTTGCCGCACTGGAGGCCGCGGGGGGCCTAGACCAGCCCTTTACGCCTCCGGCGCCAGCCGAACAGGGCGGCCACCCCGATGCTGATGAGGTAGAGGACGACCATCGGGGCCGACCACCAGAATAGGTTCAGCGCGTCCCCGGTGGGGGAGATGACGGCCGCCAGCGCCACGATCGCCACCATGGCGTAGTTGAATTTCTTCCAGAGGAACCGGGCCGAGACGAGGCCGAACATCGACAGGAAGGCGGCCAGCACCGGCATCTCGAAGATGAGGCCGAACCCCAGGAGCATCATGTTGGTGAAATCGAGGTACTCGTTGATCCGGATCATCGGGGTGAAGGAGGCCCCCAGGTTCACCAGGAAATCGAACGCGGTGGGGAGGACCACGAGATAGCAGAAGGTGGCGCCCGAAAGAAAGAGGAGGATCGAGAAGAAGAGGAAGGGGAGGACGTAGCTTTTCTCCTTCCGGTAGAGTCCGGGCGCGATGAACTTCCATACCTCGTAGAGCGTCAGCGGCAGGGTCAGGAAGATGCCGGCCAGGAGGGCCACCTTCATGTACAGGGTGAAGGGGTCCGTGGGGTTGGTGTAGGCCAGCTTGGTCCCCTCGGGAAGCGACTGGGTGATGGGGACCGCGAGGAAATCGTAGATCCGCCTGGCGAAAAACCAGCTGACGATGAAGCCGACGCCGAGATAGATGGCGATATGGACCAGCCGCTTGCGCAGCTCGTCGAGGTGGTCCAGGAAAGACATCTTCCCCGACTCCTGCTCCGATTCGGGGTCTTCGGCTTCGGGCTTCCGCTCCGCGGTGGGGTCACTCATCGGTTTTCTTGGGTTCGGTGTCTTGGGAGCCGGTGTCTTGGGAGCCGGTGTTTTGGGGATCGGGTTCGAGGGATTTGTTGAGGTCTTCGATGACCTCGCCCGGGTTGATGGTGCTTTCCCGGATCACCTTGGCCATCTCTTCCTTTTCCTTGTCGAGATTGACCTCGTCCTCCCACGTCTGCCTGAGCTCGTTGGAGGCGCGCTTGAACTCCGCCAGGCCCTTCCCGATCGTCTTGCCCAGCTCGGGAAGCTTTCTGGGGCCGAACACGATGAGTGCAAGAATGAAAATGATGACTATTTCCTGCATTCCGAGAGAACCCATAAGTCACCCTCTTTCCCCGCACATTGATGTAGGGAGTCTAGATTAGGGCTTGTTCGAAGTCAAGATGGGGCGGCCGGGCCGCCGCCGGAGCCGGAGCTCTAGCGCTTGTGCCGGCCGGCGGGCGCGTGCTATACTCGTCAGCGAATGTTCCGCATGGGAGCCAACCCTTTATGAAACATGGATTTGCCATCCTCCTGATATCGGTAGTGGCGGTGTTTTCGCTCATGGGCGGCCTGCTGGGAGACCCTATGTTCAGCCGATCGGCGGCCGACGCCTCCACCCCCCCTAACGAATTTCTCGCGAATTTCACCGAGGCGCTGGAGGTCATCGAGCAGAACTACGTGGACCCGGTCGGTTCCGACAAGCTGGTCTACAGTTCCATCAAGGGGATGCTCCGGAGGCTCGACCCCCACTCCAGTTTCCTCGATCCCAAGGAGTTCGCGCGGTTGCGCGAGGACCAGCACAGCCGCTACTACGGCCTCGGGATCCGGGTCCGGCCCCTGCTTCGGGACCAGGGGCGGCACGTCATCGTGGAGCCGCCCGCCATCGGCACCCCAGCGGAGAAGAAGGGGCTCAGGGCCGGGGACGTCATCACCCGCATCGGGGGGGAGCCGATCGACGACTGGACCTCGGACGAGGTCGTCGGCCACCTGAAGGGGCCCCGCGGCACCACCGTGGACATCACGATCGAGCGCCCGGGGGTCCGGGAACCGATCGAAGTGACGATCGAGCGGGACGAGATCCCGATGGTGACGGTCCCGTACGCCTTCGAGCTGAAACCGGGGATCGGCTACATCAAGATCGACCGCTTTTCGGAGTCCACCGCCGAGGAGCTGGGGGAAAAACTGGAGCTGTTCGGGGACCTGTCGGGCCTCGTCCTGGACCTGCGCGACAACCCGGGCGGGCTGCTCAACCAGGCGATCGCCGTGTCGGACTACTTCCTCCCCCGCGGGGAGCTGATCGTCTCCACCAGGGGGCGTGCGGGCGGCTCCACCAAGTCCTACGCCGCCCCCGGCGAGGAGAAGGTCCGGGTGCCCCTGGTGGTGCTGATCAACCGCCACAGCGCCAGCGCCTCCGAAATCGTGTCGGGCGCCCTGCAGGACCACGACCGCGCCCTCATCGTCGGGGAGACCAGCTTCGGCAAGGGGCTGGTCCAGTCGGTGTTCACCCTCGACAACGACACCGGGATGGCGCTGACCACGGCGAAGTACTACACCCCGAGCGGCAGGCTGATCCAGCGCGATTATTCCGGGTCCAGCCTCGAATACTACTATATCGAGGGGGAACTGGAACCCCCCGCGCCCGACCGGGAGAGCGAGGTCTACTCCACCGACGGCAAACGCAAGGTCTACGGCGGGGGGGGGATCACCCCCGATATCACGGAGGCGGCGCGCGAGCTCAACCGGTTCGAGATGCTGCTGGCGAGCAAGGACGTCTTCTTCCAGTACGCCCGGCGCCTGACCTCGGGCGAGGTCCCCTTCGCCGGCGAGTTCCAGCGCCTGGCGCGCAACGGGAGTCCGGCGGCTTCGCAGGGGAAGGGGCTGCCCGATTTCCAGGTCACGGGGGACGTCCTCGCCGATTTCCGGCAGTTCCTGCAGGACCGGAGCGTCGAATTTTCGGATGAAGATATCACCGGAAATGTCGATTTCATAAAGAGGCGCATCCGGCAGGAAGTCTTCACCTCCGCTCTCGGGATCCAGGAGGGCTACAAGATCGGGGTCCAGGGGGACAACCAGGTGCTGAAGGCGCTCGACGTGATGCCGGAAGCGAAATCGCTCATGACTTCGGGGCGGATCGATCCGCCCGTGCTCCCTCGCTGACAGTATTGGGATCATGAAAAGGTTCTCGCCCGGATTCGGCATAGTCACCCTCTGTTGCCTCCTCCTCCCCGCCTGGGGGGCGGCCGGACCCCCGTCCGCGGCCGACACGGGGGCAGGCGCGCTGATCCAGGCCTCCAGGGAGCTTCTGCTCGAAGGGGAAACCCTCATCCGCGCCGGCGACCCCGAGGGTGCCCGGGAGCATTTCGACCGGGCGGTCGACATGCTGCTCGATTCGGAGTGGGACCTCACGGCCCACCCGGAGATTGCCGCCTACTTCCAGGACCTCATCGGGGAGATCAAGGAGGCGGAATCGCGCTACCTCTACGTTTCCGTGGAATTCGACGAAGAGGCGGAAAGCGTCGAGGAGTACGGCGACCTGGACCTGGGGGCGATGACGGACGACCCGGTTCTGCGGGAGGCCCTGACGGCCAGCATCGCCGAGCACAGGTACGACATCCCGATCGCGGTCAACGAGCTGGTGATCCACTCGATCCAGCACTGGCTCCAGCGGGGGCGGAAGCCGTTCGAGGAGGGGCTGGTCCGGAGCGGGCAGTACCGGGAGATGATCGAAACGATCTTCGGCGAGGAGGGGATCCCCCTCGATCTGATCAACCTGGCGCAGGTCGAGAGCCATTTCAAGGCGCATGCCCTCTCCAGGACGCGGGCCAGGGGGATCTGGCAGTTCATGGAGGGGACGGCCGTCCGGTACGGCCTGAAGGTCAACCGCTACGTCGACGAACGCTCCGACCCGGAAAAGGCGACCCGGGCGGCGGCCCGGTACCTGAAGGACCTCTACGCCATGTTCGGGGACTGGAACCTCGCGCTGGCCGGCTACAACTGGGGGGAGGGGAAGGTCAAGCGCCTGATCGAGAGCACCGGGATCCGGGACTTCTGGGAGCTCGCGAAGCTCGACCGAAAACTCCCGAAGGAGACCCGCAACCACATCCCCCTGATCCACGCCAGCGTCATCCTGGCGCGCAACGCCGAAAAATACGGGCTCCCGGTCGAGCTCTCCCCCCCGCTGCGCTATCAGAAGGTGGGCGTTTCCAAGCCGATCGACCTGCGGGCGGCGGCGAGGGCGCTCGAGGTCACCTTCGACGAGCTCCGGCGGCTGAACCCCTCCCTGAAGGGGGTGACCACCCCTCCCGACTATCCCGGCTTCGAGCTCCGGGTGCCGGAGGAGACGGTCGCGGACGCGGGGACGAGGATCGCCGCCCTCCCCAGGGCCAGGGTCGACCAGGGGCACCGGGTGCGCCGGGGGGAGACCCTGTCGGCCATCGCCCGGCGGTACAAGACGACGGTCCATGAGTTGATGCAGGCCAACAACCTCCGCTCCGCCAACCGGATCAGGGAGGGGCAGATGCTCCGGGTCCCGTCGGACGGGTCCGGGGGAGGGGAGGAGGCGTCGGCCGCTTCCGGCGGGGAACGCCGCCACCGGGTGCGCCGGGGCGAGACCCTCTCGGGGATCGCGGTGCGCTACGGCACCACGGTCCAGGCCCTGATGCAGGCCAACAACCTCTCCTCCCGGAGCATGATCCGGGCCGGGGCCTGGCTCCGGGTGCCCCCCGCCCGGCGCTCCCGCGGATAATCCCCCCTATTAAGGATATCGGAGAACATTTCCTCGCCCGCCGGCGTATTAAGGAGAGTGCCCCGCCGCGTCCCGGGCGGGGAGGGAAACGGAGGTTATCGATTTGCCGGACGGAGGGATGAAAAGGCGCGTGTCCGCCATGACCTGGGAGGCGTTCCGCATCGCGCTCGACTCGATCTGGAACCACAAGCTCCGGTCGGTGCTGACGCTGCTCGGGATCATCATCGGCGTCGCCAGCGTGGTGACCGTGGGGGGCGCCATCGGCGGGCTGGGGGCGTACATTTCCGAACGCCTCTCCGCCTCCTTCGCCAGCAACACCTTCATCGTTTCGCGCTTCGCCCGGGTGAACGTCTCCGCGGAGGAGTTCGAGAAGCTCATCAAGCGGAACAAGAACATCTACCCCGAAGACATGCGGGCGGTCGAGGAGCGGTGCGAGGAGTGCGAGGCGATCTCCCCCGTGATCCGCGGGAGCGACGACGCCAGGAGGGGGGCCAGGATCTTTTACGAGGCGAGCGTTTCGGGCGTCAACGCCGACATGCCCCGGATCCAGACCCTGGACCTCGAGGAGGGGCGCTTCATCTCCAGTTTCGACGTGGCCCACGCCCGTCCCTATGCCGTGATCGGGTCGGCGGTCCGGGAGGAGCTCTTCGGCGCCGCCGAGGCGGTGGGGAAGGAGTTCAAGCTGGGGGGGGACAATTTCACCGTCATCGGGGTGGAAGTCGAAAACGGCAACATGATGGGGCAGTCGCTCGACAACAACGTCTACGTCCCCTACACCGCCTTCCTGAAAAAATACGGCCTGCACCGCTCCATCCAGTTCCGCGTCCGGGCCCCGTCGGAAGCCGCCATGGAATCGACGCAGGACGGGGTCCGCCAGATCCTGAGGGCCCGGCACAAGCTCCGGCCCAGCCGCGAGGACGACTTCGACATCCTCGCCAGCGGCGCCGTTCAGGACATGGTCGGGCAGCTGACGGGCGCCATCGCCATGGTGGTGACGCCCATAACCCTGATCTCGCTCGTGGTGGGGGGGATCGTGGTCATGAACATCATGCTGGTCACCGTCACCGAGCGGACGGTCGAGATCGGGACGCGCAAGGCCGTGGGCGCCCGGCAGAGCGATATCCTGCTGCAGTTCCTGGTCGAGTCCGCCCTGCTCGCCTCCATCGGGGGCGTCATCGGCATCCTCCTCTCCTACGGGCTAGGCGTCATCGTGGAGGCGGCCAGCCCGATCCCCATGCACATCACCTTGGGATACATCCTCATCGCCATCTTCACCTCGGGCGGGGTGGGAGTGATTTCGGGCCTGTATCCCGCCTACAAGGCCTCCAAGCTCGACCCGATCGTGGCGCTTACGAAAAGTTAGGACTGCGGGCATACGGCAATGATCGAATATCGCGAAAACCTGGCCATGGCCTTCGACACGCTGCTGGCCCACAAATTCCGCTCTTTCCTCACGGTGCTCGGGATCGTCGTGGGGGTGCTCACCGTCATCGTCATCGCCTCCATCCTCACGGGGATGCGCCAGAGCGTGGTCTCGCAGATCGAGGACCTGGGGACCAACAACATCTTCGCCTTTCACATGAATACGGGGGTCCAGGTGGGGCGCCGCTCCCGGGAGGAGATGCTGCGCAAGCCCCTCAGCCTGGCCGACGCGGCGGCGGTCCGGGAGCAGTGCCCGTCGGTCCACGATGTGAGCTGGCGCCTGGTCCCCTTCGGGACCCGCATCCAGGCCCAGTACCAGGGGAGCACGCTGCGCAACGCCGAATTCCTCGGGGTTTCGGCCAACTACGGCGCGGTGGCCAACGTCAAGGTGGAAAACGGCCGCTTCTTCTCCGATTCCGAGGAGCGGCACCGCGTGCCCGTGGCCGTCCTGGGGCCCGACGCGGCCGAGGCGATGTTCAGCTACTCCGACCCGGTCGGGAAGCAGATCCTGGTGATGGGGCACCCGCACACGGTCATCGGGGTCACCGAGAAGAGCAAGTCGAGCTTTCTGAGCGAAGGCTCCGACAACATCGTCATCCTCCCCTACGGGTCGATGCGGAAGATGATGCCGTGGGAGGACAAGCACATCCTCTTCATCCAGGCCGAGTCGGGGCGGCGGTCGGAAGCCCTGGACGAGGTGGAAAGCCTCCTGAGGCGCCGGCGGGGGGTCGGGCCGCGGGAGGAGAACGATTTCGACCTCACCACCGCGGACCGGGTCATCACCCAGCTCGATTCGATCACCGGGGTGATCGGGCTGGTCGCCATCGCCATTTCCAGCGTCGGCCTCCTCGTCGGCGGCATCGGCGTGATGAACATCATGCTGGTCTCGGTGACCGAGCGCACGCGCGAGATCGGGGTGCGCAAGGCGATCGGGGCGACCCGGCGCGACATCGTCCTCCAGTTCCTGTTCGAAGCGATGACACTGACCGGGATCGGGGGGGTCTTCGGCATCCTCCTGGCCGTGGCCGTCAGCTACCTCATCGTCCTCCTCGTCCCGGCGCTCCCGGCCGTCATCCCCCTCTGGGCCGTCGTTGCGGGCCTGGTGGTCTCCATCGGGATCGGGCTGGTCTTCGGCGTCTGGCCCGCGCGCAAGGCGGCGCAACTCGATCCCATCGAGGCGCTCCGCTACGAATAGGCGTTTACATCGGGGGCGGATTCCAGTACGCTTTCAGGTCGACTGGATTCGCAGTCAGGGAATAGTCTACTCTTTCCGCGGTTTTCCTCGCCTGTTTGAAAAAGTCACCCAAACGAGTACGGAAGGGAATATTTGATGACGCGACTTTTGTTATGTGGAGTTTACAAGCCTTACGGGGTGCAGGATGACACCGGCGAGGCCCTCTGCACCATGGAACTGCTCAACAACCAGGTGACGCGGGAACAGGGGATCCATTCCCCCCGCTCCTCCAATCCCAGCTTCGGCCTCTACCTGCTGGCCGAAAACCTGAACCTTCCGGTGACGGTGCTCGACTTCCCCTCCTGGGAAGAGTTCACGCGCGAAATCGACACGGGCGGCTACACCCACGTGGGGATCTCCTTCATCGTCCCGAACGTGCTGAAGGCGCGGCGCATGGCCGAATATATCCGCACTGCCGCCCCGCGGGCGAAGATCCTCATCGGCGGGCACGGCACGGCCGTGCCTCACATCGAGGAACTGATCGACTGCGACGAGATCTGCCACGGGGAAGGGGTGGTCTGGCTGCGGCAATATTTCGGGGAGGAGACCGACCGCCCCATCGTGCACCCCGTGGTCCAGTCGGCCGTCAACAGCTACGTCTACGGCGCCCCGCTCCACGGGAAGGCCGGGATCCTCATTCCGGGAGTGGGGTGCGAGAATTCCTGCCGCTTCTGCTCCACCTCGCACAAATTCGACCGCAAATACACCCCCTTCCTCGCCACGGGCGAGGAGGTGTTCGAGGCCTGCCGGAAAGCGGAACAGGAGCTGGGGGTGGACGACTTCGGCGTGATGGACGAGAATTTCTGCAAGGACCCGGTGCGCGCGCGCGAGCTTCTGGCGGAAATGGAGAGGAACGGGAAAGCGTACAGTTTCAGCATTTTTTCCTCCGCCGAGACCCTTGCGGCTCTCGGGATCGACTTTCTGGTCCGGCTCGGGGTCAATTTCATCTGGATCGGGGTCGAGAGCAAGGCCAACCTGTTCGAAAAGACGCGGGGGATCGACCTGCACCGGCTGATCGCCGAGCTGCAGGACCACGGGATCAGCGTGCTGGCTTCCTCGATCCTCTTTCTCGAGCATCATGACAAGAAGACGATCCACGAGGACATCGACTGGGCCCTCAGCCTCCGGTCGGACTTCTCGCAGTTCATGGAACTCGGCCCCACCCCGGGGACGCAGCTGTACCGCGACTACGAGGAGGCGGGGAAGCTGCTGGCGGATATCCCCTGGCCCAAGAAGCACGGCCAGGACGAGATCTGGTTCCGCCACCCGGAATTCACCCTTCCCGAATCGGCCCGCTACCTCAAGGACGCCTTCGTCCGCAAATACGAGGAGCAGGGGCCGGGAGTGCTCGCCATGGCGCACACGGCGGTGAAAGGATACCTCAGCCTGCGGGCCGAGATCGAGGAGCGGGAGAAGAAGGGACTCGTCTGGGACCCCGGCACCCTGCGCTACGTCGAGGGGCAGGCGCCGGCGCGCGACCCCTTCATGCGCCTCCGGCTGGAGTGCGTGAAGAAGACGGCGCTCCTTTTCCGCCCCGCGCTGGGTACCATGATGCGGTACTCCCCCAACGAGCAGGCAGAGACCAAGTGCCGCAGGGTGATGGGCCTGTACCGGGAGGCGTTCGGTCCCATGTCGCTCACCGACCGGCTCAAGGCGGTGGCGGTGCGGGTGTGCGCCCTGCGTGAAAGCCGCCGGATCCGCAAGGAGGGCGGGGTCATGCGCCAGCCGCCGACCCGCCGCGTGGTCTACCCCGAGCGGGAGGCCGCGGCGCTGCGGCCGGAGCGGCGCGAGGCCAGGATCGCCTGATTCCGTCCGAAAAAGGGTTAAATTCCCCGCTGGATTGGCTTAAGCTGGTAGCCAACGAGCGGCCCTTCGGGGCCGGAAAGGGAAAACCCATGCAGGAAGCTCTCTCCCGCCCTCTCCCCCGCAGGGACTTTCTCAAGCTCCTGGGGCCCGGGCTGTACATCCTCGCCTCCGCCGCCGCCCTGTCCGACGCCGCCGGGGTCCGGATCCGCCGGCTCCCGCTCACGCCCGAAAGGGTGCGCGCGGCGCTCGCATGACGGACTGGATCAGGGTGGGCGCCGTCGCCTGGCTCGGGCGGTGCGTCATCGGCCTCATCGGCCGCACGCTGCGGTGGGACGTCGCCGGCTGGGAAAAGCTCGAGGCGGTGCACGGCGCCGGGAAGAGGTGGATCCTCGCCTTCTGGCACGGGCGGTTGTTCCTGGCTTCCTGGTATTTCCGGGGCCGCGGCATCGCGGTGATGACGAGCCGCAACCGGGACGGGGAATATATCGCGCACGTGATCCGCCGGCTCGGCTACAGGCCGGCGCGCGGGTCGAGTTCCGCGGGGGGGCACGGGGCCGCCCGGGAGATGCTGCGCATTCTGCGGCAGGGGGGGGACGTGGGGTTCGCCATCGACGGCCCGCGCGGTCCCCGCCACGTGGCCAAGGCGGGGGCCGCCTACCTGGCGTGGAAGAGCGGGAACCCCGTCATCCCTTTCGGGATTTCGGTCGAGAGGAAGTGGACGCTCCGGAGCTGGGACCGGTTCGAGATCCCGAAGCCCTTTTCGCGCGCGGTGCTCCTCGTCGGGGACCCGATCCCGGTCGAGCGGGGGGCTGCCGGGGAACTCGACGCCTGCCGGGCCAGGATCCAGGAGGCGCTCGACGAACTGCGCCTCCGGGGGGACGGCTGGTGGGCGGGCATCGGGAAAAAGTGAGAAAAGCGGGCGCGGGAGGGGGCGGGGAGCATGGTTGCCCTTGCTTTTTTCCTCCGCAGTTTCTATGATTTAAGCTTTTGATTCGAGGCTAAGGCCGTAATCTGGAGAAAGTGGCACCATGAAAAGGACGTACCAACCCAATAACAGCAAGCGCAAGAAGACCCACGGTTTCAGGGAACGCATGTCGACCAAGGGGGGAAGGCTGGTGCTGAAGCGCAGGCGCGCCAAGGGGCGTAAAAGGCTTACAGTGAGTGGATAAGGCGACGCGTGAGGCATTCCCGCATCATGTCCGAATCGTTCGGACCTCGGACTACCGGGCGATCTACAGGACGGGCAGGAAGCTGCATAGCGGAAGGTTTGTGCTTTTCTGCCGCGAAAACACCCTCGGGCACCCGCGACTCGGAATCACCGCGTCGGGGAAGGTCGGAGGCGCCGTTGTCCGGAATCGCATAAAGCGCTTGTTCAGAGAGATCTTTCGAAGATCTTTCCACCAAATCCCAAGCCAGTTAGATATTGTCGTCAATGCCAAATCGGGGTGTGTCGGGGTGGATTACGACACCCTGCGCACGGAGTTTCTGGCCGCGGTGAGGAAAGTCTGCCGCCAGGGCGGGCAGGAGACGCCATGACGGGATCGGGCCTCGGGCGAAGGATCGGGGACGGCATCGGGGGGGGAGTGATTTTTGCGCTGGGGGTGTACAAGCGCTTCGTTTCCCCCTGGCTGCCGCATGCCTGTCGCTTCGAACCGACCTGTTCCGTATACATGATGCAGGCTATCGGGAAACGGGGGCTCCTGAGGGGGGGCTGGCTCGGGATCCGGAGACTGCTGCGTTGCCATCCGTTCTGCGCGGGAGGGGTGGACCCCGTTCCGTAGGCCAGACCAGAAAGGGGGACCGGGGTACGCCCCCGTCCGGTAAATTATGGAAAAAAGAGCCATCGTAGCCATTGGATTATCGATCGTGGTCTTCGTCCTCTTCTCCCACTTTCAGCGGGAGAGGATGGCGGAGCGCGGTGGGGCGGCCGGGATCGAAAGCGCGGGGACGCGGACGGAAACGCCCGCTCCGGCGGGGACCCCGTCCCCGGCGGGCGGGGCGGGCGGGATCCCCGAAGCCGCCGCCGCGGAGACGGAGGCGCCGGCCGCGCTTGCGGCCGGGGCGGAAGACACCCGGGCCGAGGCGCGGAAGATCACGGTGATGGGCAACCTCTACACCGCCGTCATCGACAACCGGGGCGGGGTGCTCTCGAGCTGGGAGCTGAACAAATACCGCTCCGAGCAGCAGAAGGTGTTCGAGATGATCGCTCCCGCGCGCGGGGGGGAGACGGGCCCGCGGCCCGGGGCTCTCCTGTTCGGGGACGCGGAGCTGACGGCGGCCGCGAACGAGGGGCTGTACGAAGTCAGCGTCGAGGGGGGGGAGCTCGGGGCCGGGGTGCTCGCGCCCCCCGCCACCGTGCGGCTTCTCCTGCGGCGGGGGGACCTCGTCATCGCAAAGACCTATACCTTCGACCGGGAAAACTTCCTGGTCGATCTTGCGATCGAGAGCACGAAGGGGGGGGCGCCGCTGCCGGGCCGGTATTTCCTCGGAAAGGATATCGGGCCGGAGCAGGAGCACATCAGCAGCCGCATGGCCAAGCTCGAGGCCATCTACTATTCCGACGGCAAGGCCCGGCGCGAGGGGCCGCCCAAGAGCGAGAGCGAGGTCGCGAAGATCGAGGGGGATATCCGCTGGGTCGGGCTCGACATGCAGTATTTCAGCATGATCGCCATCCCCGACGGGCCGCTCGGTCATTTCAACCTCCGCAAGCAAGCGGTCAAGACGAAGGCCCTCGACGGGGATACGGTCGACCGGGACCTGCTCGAAGTCACCCTCCCTACGACGGGGAGCGAGCGCTACCAGCTCTTTATCGGTCCCAAGGACCAGGAGCACCTCAAGGCGGTCCGTTCGGGCGACATCACCGGCGTTATCAACTACGGGATGTTCTCCTTCCTCGTCTACCCGCTGCTGGCCGCGCTCCAGTGGATCCACCAGTTCGTGCACAACTACGGGTGGGCCATCGTCATCCTGACCCTGCTGCTGTCGCTGCTGCTCTTCCCCTTCCGCCTCAAGCAGATGGTGTCGATGAAGAGGATGCAGGCGGTCCAGCCCAAGGTGAAGGCGATCCAGGAGAAATACCGCCGGTACAAGAAGACCGACCCGAAGCGGGCGGAGATGAACCAGGAGATCATGGCGCTCTACAAGGAGCATAACGTCAACCCGCTGGGGGGATGCCTCCCGCTCCTGCTGCAGTTCCCGCTCCTGTTCGCCTTCTACGCGCTGCTGGCCTACTCGATCGAGCTGCGCCAGGCGCCCTTCATCTGGTGGATCCACGACCTGTCGCTCAAGGACCCCTACTACGTGCTCCCCATCGTCATGGGGATCACCTCGTTCATTTCGCAGAAGCTGACGCCGATGACGCCCGGGGCCGACCCGATGCAGGCGAAGATGATGATGATCATGCCCGTCATCTTTACGGTCATGTTCCTGAATTTTTCGAGCGGCTTGAACCTGTATTTCCTCTGCAGTAATATCTTCCAGGTTTTATTTCAGAAAATAGCCGAGAGGTGGATGGGTGACGGAACGACAGCGAAGCCCGCAAAGGCCAGGGCGTAAGGGCGCGTCCCTTGCGGAAATCGAATCCTTCTTCCTGACGCTGGTGGAGCATTCCGGGCTCGACCTGGACGCCGGCGTCCGGGAAGAGGACGGGGTCATCCACATCAACCTGACGGGGCCCGACCGGACCTACCTCCTGGCCGGCGGCGCGGCGCTCCTGAACTCGACCGAATACCTCCTCAACCGGATCTTTCCGGGTGCGGGGGCGGAGGCGCCCGGGATCATCCTCGATTCGGACGATTACCGCAAGCACCGGGAGATCGAACTCCGGCTCCTGGCGCGGATGGCTTCCGAGAAGGTGGTCGCCTCCCGCAAGCCCCTCACCCTGCAGCCGATGACGCCCCGGGAAAGAAGGATCGTGCACCTGGCCCTCGCCGAAACCCCGGGGGTGCGGAGCGAGAGCCAGGGGGACGGGGACAACCGCTCGGTCACCCTGTACCCTGCCTGAAGAATTCGGGGACCGGGACCCCGGCGCTGCACTATAATGCCTCGGGGAACCGCCGGTCTCTCGAACATGGAAAATCTCAGGGATACCATCTGCGCCTTGTCCACCCCGCCGGGACACTCCGGGATCGCGGTGGTGCGCCTTTCGGGGGAGCGGAGTTTCGAGCTCGCCGGAAAGGTCTTCGTCCCGTACGGCCACGAGGGCCCGGCGCCACCCCGCACGGCCCGGCTCGGGAGGATCCTCGACTCCCTGGGCGCGGAAATCGACGAGGCCCTCGTCCTGCGCTTCCCCGCCCCGAACTCCTATACCGGGGAGGAGATGGTCGAATTTTCCACCCACGGGAGCCCCGTCATCGCCGCGGCCCTCCTCGACGCCCTGTGCAGCCGGGGAGCGCGCCTGGCCGGGCCGGGGGAATTCACCCTGCGCGCCTTCGTGAACGGGAAGATGAACCTGGCCGAGGCGGAAGCGGTGGCCGACCTGATCGGGGCCCAGACCCTGCTGCAGGCGGAGACGGCGCTGCGGCAGCGCTCGGGGGAGCTCGGGCGGGAGATCGGCCCGGTCAGGGACGCCGTCGTCGACATCATCGTCGAGCTCGAGACCGCGGTGGAATTCGTCGAGGAGGACGTGCCGGCCGTTTCGCGCCGCGGGATGGCCCGGCGGCTCGAAGAGGCCCGGCGCAGGCTGGGCCGGGCGGTCGACTCCTACCGCAGGGGGAGGATCGTGCGGGAGGGTTTCACGCTTGCCGTCGTGGGCCGGCCGAACGTGGGGAAAAGCAGTCTTTTCAACGCCCTGCTCGGGCGCGACCGCTCGATCGTGGCCCGGCTCCCGGGGACGACGCGCGACCTGGTCTCCGAGTCGAGCAGCATCGGGGGGATCCCGGTCCACCTCCAGGACACGGCCGGGATCCGGCATTCGGAGGACCCCGTGGAGAAGCTCGGCATCGACCGGAGCGTCGAGGCGATCGGGGACGCGGACGCGGTAGTGCTGGTGGCCGACCGGGCGCGGGCCCCCTCGGAGGAGGACAGGCGGATGCGCGAGCGGCTCCTGGGGGTGCGCGGGGCGGTGGCGCTTAACAAGTCCGATCTGCCGGGCGCCTGGAAAACGGAGGATACCGTGGAGTTTGCGCGCGGGTGGCCGGTTTTTGAAGTCTCGGCCCTGCGGGGCGCCGGGATAGGGGAGCTGCGCGCCTGGATCGTGGATGAGATGACGGGGGGTGTGCCTCTCGGGAGGGAGGGGGTGCTCGTCACCCGGTTGCGGCAGCGGCGGCAGCTCGAGGAGGCCGCGGAGCGGCTCGGGGCGGCGGCGGAGTCGCTCGCCGGGGGGATGTCGGAGGAGTTCGCGCTCTACGACCTGCGCCGGGGGCTCGAGAGCCTGGGGGTGCTGACGGGGGAGGTCCATACCGAGGACCTCCTGGGCGAGATCTTTTCCCGGTTCTGCATCGGAAAATAGGGGGCGCGGGGGAAACATGGCGAGACGATTGCGCGGAAGCTGCGACGTGGTCGTGGTGGGAGGGGGACACGCCGGGTGCGAAGCCGCGATCGCGAGCGCCCGGATGGGGGCGGGGACCCTCCTGTGCACCCTCGACCCCGGCCGCCTCGCGCAGATGTCGTGCAACCCCTCCATCGGGGGGATCGCCAAGGGGCACATGGTCCGGGAGATCGACGCCCTCGGCGGCGTCATGGGGGAGGCGGCCGACGCCACCGGGATCCAGTTCCGGCTCCTGAACTCGAGCCGGGGACCGGCCGTGCAGGCCCCGCGCTGCCAGTCTGATAAAGCCAGATATATCAACTATATGAGGGATCTATGCACGGCCCTGCCCCGGCTCGAGGTCCTCGGGGCCGAGGTGGTCGACCTGATCCTGGGGGAGGAAGGGGTGCGCGGGGTTCGGCTCGCGGACGGACGGTCGCTCCCCTGCCGGGCCGTCATCCTGACCGCCGGGACCTTCCTCAACGGGACGCTGCGGATCAGCGACGGGAGCTGGAGCGGCGGCCGGATAGGGGAGCGGGCCTCGGTGGAATTGGCGCAAAGCCTTAAAAACAAAGGCGTTATTATAAACCGGCTCAAGACCGGGACCCCCCCGCGCCTCCACCGGGACAGCATCGACTATGCGCGGTTCGAGGAGCAGAAGGGGGACGAGGCCCCCACCTTCTTCTCCTTCCGGACCCGGAAGACGGCGCTCCCGCAACTGAGCTGTCACCTGGGGTACACCAACGAGCGGGTGCACGCCATTATCCGTGCAAACTTAAATAAATCAGCATTATACGGAGGCCATATCACGGGCATCGGCCCCCGCTACTGCCCCAGCGTCGAGGACAAGATCGTGAAATTCCCCGACCGGGAGCGGCACCAGGTCTTCCTCGAGCCGGAAGGGCTCGACAGTGAGGAGGTCTACCTCAACGGCGTCTCCACCAGCCTCCCGATCGAAATCCAGAAGGAGGTGGTGCGCGCCATCCCGGGGCTCGAGCGGGCCGAGATGGTCCGGCCGGCCTACGCGATCGAATACGATTACGCCGATCCCCGGCAGCTCGGGGGCACGCTCGAGACCCAGGCCGTGAAGGGGCTCTATTTCGCGGGGCAGGTCAACGGGACGACGGGATACGAGGAGGCCGCCGCGCAGGGGCTGGTGGCGGGGATCAACGCCGCGCTCGCGGTCCAGGGGGGGGAGCCGGTTCTCTTTCCGCGCGAGGAGAGCTATATCGGGATCCTGATCGACGATCTCATCACCCGGGGGGTCGACGAGCCCTACCGCATGTTCACCTCCCGCTCCGAATTCCGGCTCCTGCTGCGAATCGACAACGCCGACCGCCGGCTGCGGCCGCTGGGGCGCCGGCTGGGGCTGGTATCGGCCTCCGATTACGCCGCGTTCGAGCGCAAATACCTGGAAGTAGACTCTTTACGCGACTTCCTGCGCAGGGAGCGCTGGAACCCCGAGCGCGTCCCCTGCCCGGGCCTCGGGCGGAAGCTCGACAGCGCGGGGGTCAAGGGGGCCACCCTCGAAGAGCTGCTCCGGCGCCCGGAGGTGGAACTCCTCGACCTGGAGCCGCTCCTGCGGGCGCGGGAGCGCTGGCCGGAGGATGGGGAGGTGCGGCGGGTGGTCGAGATCGAAGTCCGCTACGAGGGGTATATCGGGCAGCAGAAGAGGGACGCGGAGAAGCTGGGGCGGATGGGCGCCCGGCGCCTCCCCCCCGATTTCGATTACGAGGGGGTGGCGGGGCTGAACCGCGAGATCAGGGAAAAGCTGGCGCGCGTGCGCCCGCGCGACCTCGCGATGGCGGGCAGGATCCCGGGGGTGACCCCGGCGGCGGTCGCGATCCTCAACGTGCAGCTCGAGCTGCGCCAGGCGGGGCGGCGCCGCCGCGAGGCGGGGGAGGAGGGGGATGAGTGAGGGTGCGGGACTGGAGCGGCTGCTGGAGCGGTCGGGTGTCCCGGCCGGGGGCCCCGAGGCGGATCTCCTCCGCCGGTATCTCGGGCTGCTGCGGAAATGGAACGCCCGCATCAACCTGACGGCGCGGGGGGAGTGGGACTCCCTCGAGCCGCTGGTGCGGGAGGGGGTCTGGAGCGCGGGGCTCTACCCCCCCGGGGAGCGCTCCCACCTCGATATCGGGAGCGGCGCCGGCTTCCCCGCCCTCATCCTTCGGATCTTCAACCCCGGCATGAGGCTGGAAATGGTCGAAAGCCGGGGGAGAAAGGCCGCCTTCCTCGAAACGGCGGCCTGGGAGCTCGGTTTCGGCGAGGTCCGGGTGCACGCCGAGCGGCTGGAACCCTTTTTGCTTCGCTCGGCGACGGACAAGCGCTGGGACCTGGTCAGCTGGAAGGCGATCCGTCTTTCGGGCACCGAACTGGCGGCCCTGAGGCTCCACGCGGGGGAGGACGCCCGCTTCTGGATGTTCCACGGCGCCTCCCCCGCGGGGGACCCGGAGGCGCTCCGGGACCATTTCCGGCTCGAGCAGCGCCGCGCGGTCCCCGGAACGAAGGGAGCATGGCTCTCTATCTATGGGGACAGTCACCACCGTCCCCAAAACGAAAACGGACAGTGATGACCGTCCCCCCCCGACGCCGTTTCACGTGAAACCGGGGACAGTGGTGACTGTCCCCCTGTTTCACGTGAAACACCCCCTAAAAGATCGACTTTTCCCCGGCGCTGTGCTACTCTCGCTTCCGCGTATCCCATGGCAAAAATAATCGCGGTAACCAATCAAAAAGGGGGGGTGGGGAAGACCACCACCACCATCAACCTGGCCGCCGGCCTGGCGATGGCCGACATGCGGGTCCTGGTGATCGATACCGACGCCCAGGCCAACTGCAGCAGCGGCCTGGGGGTGGTCAAGGGCTCCGTGGAGCTGAGTCTCTACGATTCCCTGATCCGGTCGGTCCCCCTGGCCGAGATTCTGCGCGATACGGAACTCGACAACCTGAAACTCGCCCCCGCCGACCGGAATCTGTCCGGGGCGGTGATCGAAATGCTGGAGTTGCCCGAACGCGAGTCCCTCCTCAAGCGGCTGCTCGAGCCGGTGGTGGGGAACTTCGACTTCATCCTGATCGACAGCCCCCCGTCCCTCAGTATCCTGACGCTGAACGGGCTGGTCGCGGCCGATTCGGTCCTGATCCCGATCCAGTGCGAATATTTCGCCCTGGAAGGGCTGACCGATCTTTTCGACACCCTGGCCCGGGTCCGGCGGGCGTTCAATCCCCTCCTCTCCATCCAGGGGATCCTCCTGACCATGTACGACGAGCGGACCAACCTGAGCGCCCAGGTGCGCGAAGACCTGAAAAGCCACTTTGCCGACAAGGTGCTCGAAACCGTCATCCCCCGCAACGTCCGCCTGGCGGAGGCTCCCAGTTTTGGTAAACCCGTTCTTATCTATGACATACGCTCCAAGGGGGCGGAAAGCTATCTGCGTCTGGCCAAGGAAGTTCTGAGCTATGAAAAAAAAGGCATTGGGTAGGGGGCTCGGGGCGTTGATCCCCGAGGTCGAGCGCGCGGAGCCCACCCCGAACGAGATCGATATCGACCGGATCTCTCCGAATCCAAATCAGCCCCGGATCCTTTTTGACGAGGAGCGGATCGAGGAACTGGCGGCCTCCATCCGCGAAAACGGGGTCCTGCAGCCGGTGCTCGTCCGCCCCTTCGGCCGGGATTACCAGCTGATCGCCGGGGAGCGCCGTCTTTCGGCCGCCCAGCGGGCGGGGCTGTTGAGAATTCCGGCGGTGGTCCGGGAGGTGCCCGACGATCAGCTGCTCGAACTGGCGCTGGTGGAAAACATTCAGCGCGAACAGCTCAACCCGATCGAGGAAGCGCAGGCGTACGCCCACCTCATGGAAGAGACCGCGCAGACCCAGGAACAGCTGGCCCAGAGGCTGGGGAAGGACCGGAGCACCATCGCCAACGCCGTCCGGCTGCTGAAACTCCCCCCCGCGGTCTCGCTCCTGGTTTCGGAAGGGAAATTGTCCGCGGGTCATGCGCGCGCCCTCCTTTCCGCCGCTCTCCCCCCGCTCGAGATGGAGCGGACGGCGGTCATCCTCATCGAAAAGGGGTGGTCGGTACGGGAGACGGAGCGCTGGGCGAAGAAGAAGAACAAGGCCCCATCCCTCCCCCGCATCCAGGACCCCAACGTGACGGCGGCGGAGGACCAACTGCGCCTCGCCCTGGGAGCCCGGGTGGAGATTGTATCCAAGTCCAAGGATTCAGGGGAGATACGGATACATTACTACGGCCAGGAGGAACTCATGCGCCTCTTTGCCCTCCTCAAGGAACAGCAGAATTCAACGGAGCACAAACATGGGATTCAGAACGGGAAAATCCGCAAGTGAGATTGTCAGCCAACTGGGGGAAGGGGCTGAGCTGAACGGGGAGTTCCTGTTTGCCACCGGGGCGCGCATCGACGGCGTGCTCAAGGGGAAGTTGAAGGCGGAAGCGGCCCTGGAAATCGGGCCGGGCGGCAGGATCGACGCGGAGGCCCACGTCCGGCGGATTTCGATCCGGGGGGAATTCCGCGGCACCATCCACGCCTCCGACCGGGTGGAAATTCACAAGGAAGGGAAGGTTTACGGGGAAATCTACTCCCCGTGCCTCATCATCGAAGCCGGGGCGGTGTTCGAGGGGCGCTGTAACATGAACACCCCCCCCGCGGAGGCGCCCGCGCCGGGCTAGACGGGGTCGTCTACCGATATCTTCAATGCTTTCAAGAATTTAGCGTCGTCTTCTGTGATCGTGAGCCGCACCGGTTCCCTTCCGGCAACCGTCCGCTCCCCCTCGGCCGGGGAGCGGGCGCCGATTCTGGCTTCGATGGAGAGATACACCTCGTACCCGGCCGCGCGGATGACACGGATGCTCTCGTTGATCCCGGGTGACTCGGAGAGCGTTTCGTTGATGGACGCACCCAGCTGCCTGACGAGCTTCCTGATTTCGGATTCCGGCATCGGAGTTCTCCCGAACGGGGTTGCCCCCCTCCCTTCATGGTACGCCGGCGATGTCGGGTATTCAATCGGGGGCCGGAATCGCGTATGATTTCAACGAAATATGAAACCTTTCGTCCCGGCCGCTCGTAGTATTCGACATTGCCCCGAATGGAGGTGAAAAGCAGATGACCAAGGGGAAAAAAGTCTGGGTTATCGGTGGTGCCATCTTGGCCCTGCTGATCATAGTGGTAGCCAGCGTCAAGATCAGCCGCAAAAATACCGTCCTCGTTCAGACGTCGGTTGTGAAGCGCAAGGATACCCTGAGCTCCAAGGTCACGGCCAGCGGCGAGATTCGCGCCAAGGAATTCGTCGATCTGCAGTCCGAAATCGCGGGCATCATCACCGAGCTGCCGCTCCGGGAGGGAGCCGCGGTCAGGAAAGGGGACGTGCTGCTGCGCATCGACCCGATCCAGACGGAGGCGGATCAGGCCTCGAGCCGGGCGCAGTACGACGCCGCGCTGGCGGAGACGCGGGCGCAGGAGTTCCTGATCATGAACGCCGAGGCGAACCTCAAGAGGGACGAGGCCTCGCTCCGGTCGGCGCGCGCGGAACTCGCGCAGGCGGAGCACAACTTCACCCGGGCGGAGAGCAGTTTCAAGCGCAAGCAGCTCCTGCACGAAGACGGCCTGATTTCGCGCGACGAGTACGAGGCGGCGCAGAACGATTTCAAGGCCGCGCAGTCGCGGCTCGAGGTGGCCCGGGCGCAGGCCTCCCAGACGGAGAGCCAGGTCAAGGTCTCCCGCAACAACATCGAGCAGAGCAAGGCATCGGCCGAGGCGCGGCTGGCCAACGCGCGGGCCGCGATGGCCAGCCTCACGCGGGCCAAGGACCAGCTGAAGAAGACCACCCTCTACTCCCCGCTCGACGGGGTGATCACCCAGCTCAACGTGGAAAAGGGGGAGCGCGCCCAGCCGGGGATCATGAGCAACCCCGAGGCGACCCTGATGACGATCGCCAACCTGAGCGTCATCCAGGCCGAGCTGAAGGTGGACGAGACCGACGTGGTGAACCTTTCCCTGGGCGACATCACCGAGGTCAAGGTGGACGCCCTCCCCGACGTGGTTTTCGAGGGGGAAGTCACCGAAATCGGCAACAGCCCCATCCAGTCGTCGGCCGCGTCCCAGGAGGCCAAGGACTTCAAGGTGATCGTGACGCTGCTCGACCCCTCGCCCAAGCTGCGGCCGGGCATGTCGTGCACGGGCGACATCACCACCGATGTCCGCAACGACATACTGGTCATCCCCATGCAGGCGCTGACGGTGCGCGACGTCGAGGTGGACAAGGACGGGAAGTATCACCCCCCCGACGTGAACGCGCAATCGGGGAGGGTGGCGAAGGCTTCCGGGCGCGGCGATGACGAGCCCGAGAAAAAAGAGCTCGAAGGGGTGTTCGTGGTCGGGGAGAACGGCATGGCCCGCTTCCGGGACGTGAAGACCGGGATCACCGGGGAGTCCGAAATCGAGGTCCTGGAGAACCTCCAGGAAGGGGAGACCATCGTCTCGGGCAGCTTCCAGACCCTGCGCACCATCAAGGACGGCACCTTCGTCAAAGTCGACAAGTCGTCCAAAACCGATGCAAAACGATAGCCTGAACGAAGCATAGAGGAGCATGATGAGCGGAACCAACGATAGCAGCGCCGGCGGGGACAACAACATCCTGATTCACATCGAGGATCTCTGGAAAACCTACCAGATGGGAACGGAGCAGATCCATGCCCTGAGGGGCGTCACCTTCTCCATCGTCCGGGGATCGTACGTCGCCATCATGGGGCCCTCGGGGTCGGGGAAATCGACCCTGATGAACCTGATCGGCTGCCTGGACACCCCCTCGAAGGGGACGTACATGCTCAACGAGCGGCTGGTCTCGCAGATGGACGACGACGAACTGGCCCATATCCGCAACAAGGAGATCGGGTTCGTGTTCCAGACCTTCAACCTGTTGCCGCGCGCTTCGGCGCTGCACAACGTGGAACTCCCGCTGATCTACAACGGGACCGCGTCGCATGACAGGAAGGAGCGGGCGATCAAGGCGCTCCAGAACGTGGATCTTGGGGAGCGGGTCTACCACCGGCCCAACGAGCTTTCCGGGGGGCAGCGCCAGAGGGTGGCCATCGCCCGGGCGCTGGTCAACAACCCCTCGCTCATCCTCGCCGACGAGCCGACGGGCAACCTCGACAGCGCGACGAGCAGGGAAATCATGGAAATCTTCGACACGCTGCACAAGCGGGGGAACACGATCCTGCTGGTCACCCACGAAAACGACATCGCCGAACACGCCTACCGCATCATCCGCCTGCTCGACGGGCAGATCCACAGCGACGAGAAGGTGCCGAAGTAGTCCCCTGACGAAACGCACAAAAAACGGGCGGCCCGGAGGCCGCCCGTTTTCGTTTCCGCCGCCGGTCCGGGGGCGGTCAGAAAAGCCGGGTCCCGAGAAAGCGCGAGTGCCCGCCCAGTTCCTGTTCGATCCGCAGCAGCTGGTTGTACTTGCAGATGCGGTCGGTGCGGCTGGCCGACCCGGTCTTGATCTGCCCGGCGTTGGTGGCCACGGCCAGGTCGGCGATGAAGGAGTCCTCGGTCTCCCCCGAGCGGTGGGAGATGACGGTGGTGTAACCGTCGACCTTGGCCAGCTCGATCGTGTCCATGGTTTCGCTCAGCGTCCCCACCTGGTTCGGCTTGATCAGGATGCTGTTGGCCATCCCGTCGGCGATCCCGCTCTGAAGCCTCGAGGCGCTCGTGACGAAGACGTCGTCGCCGACCAGCTGGATCTTCTCCCCCAGGGCGGTGGTCAGGGCCGCCCACCCCTCGCAGTCGTCCTCCGCCATCCCGTCCTCGATCGAGACGACGGGGTATTTTTCGATCCACCGCCCGTAGAGCGCGATGACCTCCTCGACACCGAGCTTCGCCCCGGTCGACTTCTTGAAATAATACTTCCCTTCCTCGTAAAACTCGCTGGCGGCCGCGTCGAGCGCCAGGAAGATCTGCTCCCCGGGCTTGTACCCCGCCTTCGCGACCGCTTCCAGGATCAGCTCGATCGCCTCCTCGTTCGACTTGAGGTTCGGGGCGAACCCCCCCTCGTCGCCGACGCCGGTGGCGTACCCCTTCTTCTTCAACACCCCCTTGAGGGCGTGGAACGTTTCCACCCCCATGCGCAGGCTCTGGGAGAACGACTCGGCCCCGGCGGGGACGATCATGAACTCCTGGATGTCGAGGTTGTTGTCGGCGTGCGCCCCGCCGTTGACGATGTTCATCATCGGCGTGGGGAGCACGCAGGCGTTGGTCCCCCCCAGGTAGCGGAAGAGCGGGAGGCCGAGGGAGGCGGCCGCCGCCCGCGCCGCCGCGAGCGACACGGAGAGGATGGCGTTGGCGCCCAGCGACCCCTTGTTGGGGGTCCCGTCGAGGTTGACGAGGATGCGGTCGAGCCCGCGCTGGTCGTAGACGTCCTCCCCGACCAGGGCCGGGGCGATGATGGTGTTGACGTTCTCGACCGCGCGCAGCACCCCCTTGCCGGAGAAGCGGCCGGCGTCCCCGTCGCGCAGCTCCACCGCCTCGTGGCTTCCGGTGGAGGCGCCCGACGGAACCGCCGCCCGGCCCCGGACTCCGCCCTCGAGCGTGACGTCCGCCTCGATGGTGGGATTTCCCCTGGAGTCGAAAATCTCTCTTGCTCTGATCGAACGAATATTGCCCGTCATAGGAAAGCTCCTCAAAGATTGGATAGGTTCAGGGAAAGAAAGCGCAAGGATTCTTATAGCATAGGGGCCAAAGGGGATCAAGGAACCCCCATGGAGGGGACAGTCACCACTGTCCCCAATCTCAGAGCCGACCTGGAGAAAAGCCTGGCCGTACCCAAGCGGCCGATGATTCGGAAAGCGACCTGGGCTTGTCTCCTTTGATAGGGGTTCACTCCGCAACGCGATAGATGGCCAAGCCGCGGCCGCGGCCCCGTGGAGGCATGGATAAATGGGTGACGGGTGGGACGTCCCTGTTTTCAAAGGGGACCCTATTCCCCGGAACACGTTGGATCTCTTTTGTGAGGACCAGGAGACAGACGAACAATCTCCTTGTTGATGTCTCGGATCGGGGACATAATGATACCGTGAAAGCGATCGATTTTCATGTGAGAGCGCTGGAGTTCATCAGAGAACAGGCAACGTCGATCCGTCGTCACCTCGGAGAAGCGCTCCGAGACCTTCAAAAAGGTGTCAACCTTGGGATGCCTCTCAGCCGCCCGATGCCAGGTATTGCACCTGGAGTTCACGAATTGCGGATAAGGGGAGAAGGAGCGACGGTGAGGGTTTTTTATTATGTACACAAGGAAGACGCGATTATTGTTTTTCACGCGTTTCAGAAAAAGTCGCAGAAGACACCTTCTCGTGAGATCAACCTTGCGCGTCAGAGATTGCAGGAGGTTTTAAATGAAGCAAGCAAATCCTGAAAAGCCCATCCGCACCAGGACTGCCGAAGACTTGGGAAGAGCTATGGGTTTATCTGCGGCGGAAACGGGAGAAATGGAGTTTCGTTCCGATCTCACCTGCGCTTTGACAAAAATCATCCAGAATGGACGATATACACACGCAGAGATCGCCAAAAAGGCAGGAACTTCTCGCACACGCGTGACGGCTATCGCTAATGGGAACACACATGGGATGTCGACGGATCTTTTGATTCGGGTACTTTCTGCCACAGGATACAAAGTTGAATTGCGGGTACGGAAAGCCGCTGCATAAGGAGTAGGAGGGGACAGTCACCATTGTCCCCAATCACAGAGCCGATCTGGCGAAAAGCCTGCCCGTACCCAAACGACTGAAGACCCGCAAAGAGAACCGGGTTTATCGTTTTAGATTTTGGTTTTGTCGGCAGCATGACAGATGACAGAGCCGGGGCTGCGGGTGGGCTTTGATAAATGGGTAACGGGTGGGACGTCCCGGTTTTTCATTTATTTGGCGATAGCTGCCTTTCCGGGTATACTTCGGGTTTTTTCTGCGACTGGGCCCAGCGGTTTTCTGCGGTCAGGTCGCCGTGTCCCCTCACTCCCGGAGCCTTTTTTCCCATGCAGCTGTCTCTCAACAACATTTCCATGCGGTTTGGCGCTCTCGTCCTGTTTGAAAACGTCTCCACAACCTTTATTGCCGGACGACGCTATGCGATCACGGGGCCGAACGGCGCCGGAAAGTCGACGCTCATGAAGATCCTGACCGGGGAAATGGAGCCCGAAGGGGGTTCGGTGACACGGCCCGGAAAGATGGGCGTCCTGCGGCAGGATCAGTTTGCCTTTGAATCGTACCGCGTGCTCGATGCGGTGATCCTCGGGAATACCGCTTTGTGGAACGCCATGCAGGAGCGCGAGGCGCTGTATGCCAAGGATCCCGATACCCTCACGGATCGTGATGGCATGCGTCTGGGAGAGCTCGAAGGGATCATGGGCGACGAAGGCGGCTATACGGCGGAAACGGATGCCGCCATCCTGCTCGAGGGCCTGGATATCCCGGAATCCCTGCACGAACGCAAGATGGGTGAGCTGCAGGGGGGGCAGAAGGTGAGGGTTCTGCTGGCCCAGGCCCTGTTCGGCAACCCGGAGGTGCTGTTGCTCGACGAGCCCACCAACAACCTCGATCTCGATTCGGTCCACTGGCTCCAGGAATATCTCTGCGCGTATTCGGGCTGCCTCATCGTCATTTCGCATGACCGTCATTTTCTCAACGAGGTCTGTACCCATACGGCGGACATCGACTACCAGACGGTCCTCACCTACACCGGCGGTTACGACGATATGGTGCTGGCCAAGACGCAGGTCCGGTCGCGCATCGAAGCCGGCAATGCCCAGAGAGAGAAGAAGATCGCGCAGTTGAACGAATTCATCGCCCGCTTCGCGGCGGGCACGCGCTCTTCCCAGGTGACCTCCAGGAAGAAGGAGGTCGAAAGGCTTCAGACCTCGGAGCTGGCAAAATCGAATATCCAGCGCCCGTTTATCCGGTTCGACGTTGCGCGTCCCTCGGGGAAACATCCGCTCGAGGTGGATCGGCTCGCCAAGTCGTACGCGGGCGCAGACGGGCAGGTCCCGGTCATCCGCGACTTCAGCGCCAAGGTCAGCCGCGGGGAAAAGATCGCCCTGATCGGGCGCAACGGCGCGGGAAAGACCACGCTGCTGAAAGCGCTGATTTGCTGCGCCTCCGGCAATATCGATGCCGCAGACCGGGAGTTCCCCGTCGACGGCGGGACGGTGACCTGGGGTCATGAAGCGGCCGTCGGATACTTTGCGCAGGACCACGGGGACTCCATCCCGCCCGGCATGAGCGTGATCGAATGGCTGCGCGAATGCGATCCCGCCGCCTCCCAGCAGGAGTTGCGCGGGCTGCTCGGACAGATGCTGTTCAGCGGCGACGATGCCCTGAAACGCACCGACACCCTTTCCGGGGGCGAAGCCGCCCGCATCATCCTGTGCCGTCTCATGCTGCAAAAACCCAATATCCTCGTGCTGGATGAGCCCACCAATCACCTCGACCTGGAATCGATCAATGCTCTGAACATCGCCCTGCAGCGATATGCAGGCACGCTGCTCCTGGTGACGCATGACCACGAGGTCATCGACGAGGTGGCGACGCGCATATGGCACTTCGGGAACGGGCGGATCGAAGATTTCAGGGGACCCTATTCCCAATACCTGTCCCAGTCGGAACCCTCGGGCCAGGTGCGATCCATGATCGCATAGATCGGCTGCGGATCCGGAAAAGGATCTTACCCGAATGCTCCCTCAACGCCTGGAGGCCCTTGAGCATTTTTGGGGGTCCCATTCTGCGAGGCCTTTGAGCTCGATTGCCGTCCGGCGTTCCAGAGGGTGGTGACGGCTGTGGGGTCTGCCGTCAATGATCATGATAAACAGCGGAGGAGATGTCGAATATCATCATTGCCGGGGTATGCGGGCGCCATAATGGCCATCGACTTTTGGCGGGGGTCGGGATAGAATCTCGCGGCTTTTGGATAGCCGTGAACATGTGGCGCGCGAGGTTTCGACTCGAGGTTTTGTTCCGCTATGGCCGACTCCAAGACCACCGCCCTGATCGTGACCTGGAACGGGCGGGAGCTCGTTGGGAACTGCCTGCGGGACCTGCTGGCGGGGAGGCCGCATCTTCCTGTCATGATTGTAGATAACTCGTCCACCGACGGCACGGCCGAGTACGTGCGCCGCGAATTCCCCCAGGTCGAAGTGCTCGGGAGCGGTGCGAACCTGGGGTACGGCCAGGGGTGCAACTACGGGCTGAGGCGGCTGATGGCGCGGCCGGGGGAATACTTTCTCCTGGTCAATCAGGACGCGCGATTGCGGCCCGACGCGCTAGACCGGCTCGAGGCGGCGGCCGACGCCCACCCCGAAATGGGGATCCTGATCCCGACCAACCTGACTTTCGAGGGGGACCGGATCGACCCCGGGTTCGAGGCCGCGCTCGGCGACCCGCGCCTCGGCCCCTACCGGGCCGACCGGGCGGCCGGCCGGCTGCGGGACGCCTACCCCGCGGGCATTCTCCCCGGGGCGGTCAAGCTGGTGCGGAAAGCGACGGTCGAACGGGTGGGGGGCTACGACCCGCTCTTTTTCCTCTACGGGGTGGAGTACGACTACCACCTGCGGGCCGAACGGCACGGCTGGCAGTCGGGACTGGTGCCCGAAGCGGTGGTGCTCCATTCCTACATCGACCACCGGATGGAGGGGCGGGTGCTCACCCCGGCCCAGCGGCTCGACCGGATGACGTGGCTGAGCCTCTTCCGGCTCAAGCGGATGGACCACCCCCTGGCGCGCAACGTCGCGGTGACGTTTATCCGGCTGGCCCAGGAAACGGCGCGGGCGCTTGTCGCGGGGGACGCGGCCGGGGTGAGCATCGGGCTTCTGGCCGGGGCGCGCTCGCTCGCTTTGTTGCCCCGCGTGGTGCGCCACCGCCGGCGGTCGCGCCGCGGCCAGGGGGCCTTTTTCTGAACTTCTATCTGTTGCGGGCTTGGATATGTACGGCCTGATCGAAAAAGCGTTGCGGGAGCGGGGGAGCGACCTGCGGGTCGCGGTGGTGGGCACGGGCTGGTTCGGGAGCCGCCTCGTCGGCGAACTGGAGCGAGCGGCCGGGGTGCGGCCGGTCGCCGCGGTCGACCTCCTGCCGGAGCGGGCGGTCCGGTCGTTTCTCGCCGCCGGCTGCGCGGCCGGGGAGATCGAGCGGGCCGCGACGGGGAGCGCGCTGGCCGCGGCCGAAGCGCGCGGGCGGAGAATCTGCCTGGAAGAGATCGGCATGCTGGGGGAGCTGCGCACGCTCGACGCGATCTATGAATGTACCGGCGACCTCGAGGGGGGGGCCGAGGCGGCCGTGCTCGCGGCCGATCTGGGGCTGCCCTTTGTCACCGTCAATTCGGAGCTCGATTCGACCCTCGGCCGGGTCCTGGCGGAGCGGGCGGCGGAGCGGGGGACGGTTTACACCAATTCGGACGGGGACCAGCCCGGCTGCCTGGCTCGCATGATGAGGGAAGCGGTGGCCTTCGGCTTCGAGCCGCGGGTGGCCGGCAACTGCAAGGGGTTCATCGACCCGCACCAGGACCCGGTCGGGGTACGGCCCTTTGTCCTCCCCGGCCACGATCTCAACAAGGTGTGCGCCTTCGCCGACGGCACCAAGCAGGCGATGGAGCTCGCCGTGGTCGGCAACGCCTTCGGCCTGCGGCCGGCGGTGCGCGGCATGCACGGCCCGCGCACGAGCAAGCCGGAGCTGGTCGCGACCTTCGACCGCCTGGTCGGGCTCGACACCCTCTCGGGCGGGATCGTGGATTACGTGCTCGGCATCGACGGCGTGGACCAGGGGGCGGGGGTGTTCGTCATCGCCCGGCGCGACTCCCCCGGCTTCAGCCAGGACATGCAGTACCTGAAGAAGGGGGCGGGCCCGAATTACCTCTTCTTCCGCGATCATCATCTCTGCCACATGGAGGCGCTCTCGAGCCTGGTCGAGGCCGCCTGCTTCGGGGTGGCGACCCTCAGGCCGGCCGGCTGGGAGTGCGAGGTGTGCGCCGTGGCCAAGCGCGGCCTGCGGGCGGGGCGGCGGCTGGACGGGCTGGGGGGGTTCGACGTCTACGGGGTGCTCGACTCGGCCGAGGCCGCCCGGGACGCTCGCCTGCTCCCCGCGGGCCTGGCCGGATTCGCCACCCTGACGGCGGATGCGGCGGCGGACCAGCCGCTGACTTCCGATATGGTGGAACTCGAGGACAACCTGGTGACGCGCCTGCGGCGCGAGCAGGACGCGCTTCCGTGGCAGGGGTCAGGTGGCAAAAGGGCTACGGGCCTGTAATCTCAACCACCCCCTCTCCTTTTCGGAGCCAATCGGCGGTGCGAGCAAAAGACCGCTTGAGCAGCCGCTTGAGTTGAGCGTTTGAGGTGTTGCCGCAGGTAAGCAGGATGATTTGCGGGGGGATTCCCGATTTTTGGACCAGGTGGACGAAATCCACATCCTTGGTCATGATGATGGCGTTGGCCTTTCTGGCCGCGAGGAAGATTTCCTGGTCTTTGGCAGCGCGCAAGCCAAGGTCCCGTACGGCCATTGCCGAAACTGAAAATTCGAGGCTCATCCAGGACGCTATCGCGGGGGATACATGCGCGTCGAGCCAGATGATCATGCGACCATTACCGGGTGGTCCAGGCGGCGGGCGGCATATTTCAGGGCGGCCCTGATATCTTCCATCTCGAGATCGGGAAGCTCTTCCAGGACCTGCTTTGCGTTAAGACCGGCGGCGAGGAGATCGAGAATATCAACGACACGGATCCGCATGCCACGAATGCAGGGTCGGCCGCCGCATTGTTCGGGGTCAATGGTGATTCTGTCGATCAGACGGGGCATACTGTTCTCCTGGCGTGAAATTGATATCCATTATATCAAAGGATGGGCCGGTTTGAATGCGGGATCGGCAAAGCCCGCGTCAAATTGACAGGCTTCGGCCCGCTGTGCTAGTTTCTCCTATTGAGATCGGGAGGCCGCATGAAGTTTACGACCAGGGTGGAAGGGGACGTGGTGGTGATCGACGCCGAGGGGAAGATCATCCTCGGCGAGGGGGACGTGGAGATCAAGCAGGCGGTGGACGAACTGGTCAAGCAGGGGCGGAAGAAGATCCTCCTGAACCTCGCGAAGGTCCCCTACATGGACAGCGCCGGGCTGGGGGAGATCATCCGCTGCTTCACCGCGCTGCGCAAGAGCGGGGGGTACTTCAAACTGCTGTCGCCCAACGCGCGCGTCCTCGACCTGCTGAACATCACCAAGCTCCTGACGGTGTTCGACAGTTACGACGACGAGGAGACCGCGCTCGCGAGCTTCTCGTAACCCCGATGGGTATTATGGTCCGATCCCGACGAAGCCTGTTCATAGCCGCCCTGTGCCTGGCCGCGGGCATCCTGGGGGAGGGTCTGCCGCGGGCCCAGCAGCTGGGGCGCGTCAGCTCCGACCATGTGATCGTCCAGATGCCGGCTGAAAGGGAGCTGCTGGGCCGGCAGCTCATCGGCGACCTCGAGCGCTGCTACGCCTACATGAACCGCTCCATCGGCGGCGCGCTCCCGCGCCGGGTGGCCGTCACCCTCGACTGGGCCCGGGCGGAAACGGTCTGCAACCGCCGGGCGGGCCACATCACCATCGGGATGGGCCGGCCGGAAGCTTCCGGCGACAGGGAATTTCTCTTCCACGCCATCGCCCGGGAGATGGCGCGCCTGGGGCTTCTCAACCTCTCCGAGGGGGCCGCGCGGGAGGACACGGAGTTCCTCTTCGAGGGGATGATCGAGATCCTGGTCCACGAGTTCGACCACTCCTCCCGGAGCCTGGAGTCCGCCTGGGCGATCTCGAAGCTCCTGCTCGAGACGGACCGGCTCGGGCTGGCCCGGCAGCGCGCCTGGTCCGAATTCTCCGGCGGGGTCCGCAGTCACCGGAGCGCCGCGCCGGGGGTCACCTTTTTGAAGACCTTCCGCGACCTGCAGGGGCGCGAGCGCCCGGTCAAATTTTTCGAGGCGCTCAAAAAGCGCAGCCTGCTGAAAGCGCTGGAGATGACCTTCAAGGCCCCCGGGGACGAGCTGGAGCGGGTGTGGCTCGAGCGGGTGCGGGAGTACCGGATCCCGGAGGCGATCCTGGTCGACGAGGCGCGGGCCCCCCGCCTGGTCCGGATCGAGCCGGCGGAGGGGAGAGTGCGCATGGTTATCGAGGATGCCGACGGCGACCTTTCCGCCGTCTTCGTCCGGGACGAGGGGAGCGGCGCGGTGTCCCAGGCGCGCGCGGAAACCGAAAACGGCGTCCCGTTCTTTACGGTGAGCCTCCCGGCGGGCGCCGCCGCGGGAGCGGTCACGATCGTGGCCGTGGACGAGGCGGGGAACCTGCGGAGCTGGAACGAAGCTCCGTCCCGCTAGCCTGCAATCTCCTTTTTCCAGGCTACTTTTTATTTTCGGTGACCCGCGCGATCGCCTCCTTGAGTTCCTCGGACGCGGCGAGCGAGTCCGCCTTCCGGTAGGCCTTGAGGGCCGGATCCCACTTCTTCTGCTTCTCGTAGACGAGTCCCAGCCGGGCGTGGACCCCCGCGTTGTCGGGAAGGAGCGCGGCGGCCTCCCCGAGCGCCCGCTCCGCTTCGGCGTAGCGGTTCTGGAACAGGTAGGCCTCGGCCAGGTTGTAGTGGAGGTAGCCGTTGCGGGGGTCGTACTCCCGGGCCTTGCCGAGCGCCTGCGCCGCGGCGGCGTACTCCTTGCGCCGGAGCGAGGCGACCCCTTTCTGGAAATGGGCCTTTCCCAGCGCTTCCCGGACGGTCGGCTCCCCCGGCTTCAGCGCGAGCGCCCGCTCGAGCTCCGCGATCGCCTCGTCGGCCCGGTTCGTGTTGAGGTAGGACACGCCGAGCATGGATCGGTCGGCCCAGTCGCCGCTCCCGGCGCGGAGCGCCCGCTCGAGGTCCGCGGCGGCGGCGTCGAACCGCTTCAGGCGGTAGTGGGCGGCCCCCCGGAGCCTGTAGACCTTGGTTTTCTCCCCCTCCGGGTTCTTCTCCCGCGCCGCCAGGGTTTCCGCCCGGCCCAGCGCGGTGACGCTGTCGCCGTATTTCCGCATGTTGAAGTAGGCCTGCCCCAGTCCGTAGTAGGTCGCGAAGGAGGTCGACTGGAGCTCCGCCGCGCGGGAAAAGGAGGAGACCGCCAGGGCGTTGTTACCGAGGCCGAGGTAGCAGAGCCCCAGCAACCGGTGGCCGAATTCCCATTCGGGCGACCGGTCGAGGTCGGGCTTCAGCTCCTGGATCGCCTTGGTGAACTGCCCCTGGTTGTAAAAGGCGACCGCCTGCTTGTAGTCGGCCCGTGCGGCCGGGACCGCGGCCAGCAGGCATGAGAGCGTCAGAACGCGGAAAAATGGAGTGGTCTTCATCGGGCCCCCGTCGAAACGTCTTCTATTAGGGTAGCCGCCCCCGGGAGGGGTGTCAACTTTGGGTCCTGTCCCGCCGGATCCTGAAACGCTTGAGCTTCTCGCTCAGGGTGGTGGTGTTGACCGAGAGGAGCTCGGCCGCCTTCTTCTGGTTCCAGTCGGTCCGCTCCAGGGCGGCGAGGATGAGGGACCTTTCGTAGCCGCTCACCCGTTCCTTCAGGGAGACGCCGTCGGGCACGAAGCCGGGGGGGGGCGCGAGGGGGGGCGCCGTCAGGGAGGCGGGGAAGAGGCCGGGGCCGACGCGGTCCCCCGGCGCCAGTACCACGGCCCGTTCCATGACGTTTTCCAGCTCCCGGACATTTCCGGGCCAGGGGTAGTCCAGGAGCACCCGCAGGGCGTCCGGCTCCAGCGTCAGGGGGTCGCGGCCGTTCTCCTCCGCGTACTTGCGGAGGAAAAACTCCGCCAGCAGCTGCACGTCCCCGGTCCGCTCGCGCAGCGGGGGGACCTTGATGGCGATGACGTTGAGGCGGTAGTAGAGGTCGTCCCGGAAGGTCCCCGCCCGGACGCCGGTCTCCAGGTCGGTGTTCGTGGCCGCGACGATGCGCACGTCCACCCGGACGTTCTCCAGGCTTCCCAGCCGGCGGAACTCCCGCTCCTGGATGACGCGCAGGAGCTTGGCCTGCATCTCGAGCGAGATGGTGGCCACCTCGTCCAGGAAAAGGGTGCCGCCCGAGGCCGCTTCGAACAGCCCCTTGCGGGAGACGCTGGCGCCGGTGAAGGCGCCGCGGACATGCCCGAACAGCTCGCTCTCCAGCAGCTCCGACGGGATGTTGCCGCAGTTGATGGCGACGAACGGGGCCTCCGCCCTGCCGCTCGAGGCGTGGATCGCCTTCGCCACCAGCTCCTTCCCCGTGCCGCTCTCCCCCTGGACCAGGACGGTGCTCCGGCGCGGCGCGACCCGCCGGACCAGGTCGAACACCTGCTGCATGGCCGGGCTCTTGCCGATCAGGTTCCCGAACCCGTACCGCTCGAAGAGGGTGCGCCTCAGGCGCGAATTCTCCTCGACGAGGTGCCGGTGTTCCGCCGCGTTCTTGACCGCCAGGAGGAGCTCGTCGTTCTTGAACGGCTTGGTCAGGAAGTCGAAGGCCCCCAGCTTCGTCGCCTGCACCGCCTTGTCGATCGAGCCGTAGGCGGTGAGGATGATGGCCGCGGGGGCGTTCTCGAGCTTCTTCATCTCCCCGAGCAGCTCGAGCCCGTCGATGCCCGGCATCATCAGGTCGACGAGCGCGACCGCGTAGTCGGTCTCGCGGAGGCGCTCGAGCGCCCGGGCGCCGTCCTCGGCCAGGTCGACTTCATAGGACGCCGTCGCCAGCAGGTCCGACAGGACGTCGCGCAGGATCTCTTCGTCGTCGACCACCAATACGCGCCGGTTGAAAAGCATCATTGGAGCCTGGCCGGAAATTTCAGCATGAAACGGGTCCCCTTGCCGGGGGTGTCCACCAGGATCCGTCCCCCGTGCTCCTGGACGATGCCGTAGCTCACCGCCAGGCCCAGGCCGGTTCCTTTCCCCATCGCCTTGGTCGTGAAGAAGGGGTCGAAGATCCGGTTCAGGTTTTCCCTCGGGATGCCCTCGCCGGTGTCGGAGATTTCGACGACGACCATCGATTCGCGCATGCCGGTGCGGATGGCCAGCTCCCCCCCCGACGGCATGGCGTCACGCGCGTTCAGGAAGAGATTGACCAGCACCTGCTGCAGTTTGCCCGTGTTCCCGTAGACGGGGGGGAGGGAATCCTCGAGGTCCGATTCCACCCGGATCCCGGAGCGTTCGAACTGGTGCTGGAGGAGCGCGAGGCTGTCGGCGATCAGGCGGTTGAGGTCGACGGGGTTGAACGTGCTCCCGCTCAGGCGGGAGAAATTGAGGAGGCTGTTCACGATCTCGGAAGCCCGGAAGGACTGTTTCTCGATCTTTTCAAGGATGGGCCGCTGCCGGTCCGATTCCCCCGCCTGCTCGAGCAGCATCTGGGCGTAGCTGGAGATGCCCGTGATCGGGGTGTTGATCTCGTGGGCGATGCCGGCGGCGAGCAGCCCGATGGAGGAGAGCTTCTCGGCCTGCAGCAGCTGGTCCTCCAGCGCGATCTTTTCCGTGATGTCGTCCAGGACGAGGAGGACCCCCCTCTCGGAGGGGTCGCACAGGGGGATCAGGCCGAGGTTCACTATCCGCCGCTCCCCCTCCAGGTTGTCCAGGCGGAGCTTGAAGAGGTTCACGGGGGAGTCGATCCTCCACCCCTCCCCGCTGTCTCCCCCGCGCAGCGAGGCGATGAAATCGGGGGAGAAGAGGTTGTCCACCGGGGTGCCCGCGATATCCCGCCGGGAGACGGCGTAGAGGGTTTCGAAGGCGCGGTTGCAGAAACGGATCCTCCCGTCCTCCTCCAGCGCGAGCACCGCCACATCGATGCTTTCGAGGATGTTCTCCGTGGCGCGCTTCATCCGCTCCAGTTCGCCCGCCCGGCTCTCGGCCGACTCGAGCAGCCGGGCGTTGTCGACGGCGATGGCGCCGAATTTCGCCAGGGCGGTAAGCAGGTCCAGGTCTTCGGTCGAGAAGTGGCTCCCGCCCGGGAGGGGGCCCAGGGCGATCGCCCCCACGCGCCGCCCCCGGTGTTCGAGCTCCTGCACGTAGGCGAACCCTTCCGCCTCCAGCTCCGCCCCGGCCGGGTAGAGGCGCCCGGGACCGCCCGGCAGGCCGGGAAGGGCCTCGGCCGCGCCCAGCGCCTCCGCGCGGAAAAGAGGCCGCAGGGCGGCCGGGGGCCGGCCGATCGCGTCGGCGGGGCGCAGGCGGCCGGGGTGCGCCGGGTCGTCGACCAGGAGGGCGGCCGTCTCGATGCGGAAGGCGCCCGAGATCCGCTCGAGGATCCGGCGCGAGAGGGGGCGAAGGCCGATGTCGGAGCCGAGGGTGCGGGCGAAATCGAGGAGGGTGGCCCGGTCCTCGAAGCGGTCCCGGTAGAAGCGGCGCTCGAGCCCCCGCTCGATCACCCGGCCCAGCGGCCGGAAGAGGAGCGCCAGCGCCAGCGCCGCCAGGCCCATGGACGGCAGCAGGGAGTGGGGCGCGACCCTTTCGAGCCCCTTCCCCGGCACCAGGACGAGGAAGAGATAAAGGGCTACGAGCAGCCCCGCGGCCGCGAGACGGGCCGCGGCGCCGCGCGCGATCTTCTCCACGTCCATCAGGCGGAAATCGGTGAGGGCGTACCCGACCGCCAGCGGGATCAGGGCGAGCGAAAGGATCGACGCCTCCATGGCGAGGTTGGGGCGTGCCCCGAGCAAAACGGGAAGCCCGTAGGCCAGGCCGAAGGGGACGATGCCGGCCATCGTGCCGTAGCCGATCCATTTCAACTGCTGGCCCGCGACGAGGTCCCGGTTGCCGCGCCTCAGCCGGAGGAGCCGGAGGCCCCCGGCCAGGAAGGCGGCGCAGAAAAAGAGCAGCTCCACCCGGTCGACGACCAGGCTTCCGCCGGCCGTCAGCGCGAGACCGAGCGGGGCCAGGTGCCCCGTTATCCAGAGGAAATGAAACGCGACGAGGGCGAGGGCCGGGGCGTAAACGAGGAGCGCGGGCCTCGGGCCGGAGGCGACGGGAAAGCGATGGCAGAAGTGGAGGAAGAGCGCGGGGAGGAGGAGGAAGGCAACGGCCGACAGGGTGTAGACGGTCCAGTCGAGGAGGCCCAGGCGCGGGGTGTAGCTGTAGAGCCAGAGGACGAAGGCGGCCAGGCAGACCAGGAAGAAGTGCCTGCCCGCGCCGGAGGCGCGCGTGCGCCACAGCACGTAGAACCCGATGCCGAGGTGGAGAAAGGCCAGGAGGGTCTTCAGTCCGTCCCGGGCCGAAAAGAGGGGGCGCGCCCCGAGCCGGAGGCGCACGCTGCGCACCCCCGCCTCCCCCGCCACCTCGTAGGTGTGCCACGAACCGGGGGCGAAGCGGTAGAGCAGCTCCGCGTACCGTCCCAGGTCGGGGACCTCCGCGCCGTCGATCGACAGGAGCCGGTCGCCCGGGTGGATCGCGGGCGGATTCGGCCCGGCTCCGGGCTTCAGCCCGGCGGACCGGAGAGCGCCTTCCGATTCCACCCAGAGGACCCCGTCGGAGGGGTCGGCCCAGTTGAGGCGGTCCCGGAGATTCAGGACTCCGACGGCCATCAGGGCGCAGGAGAGGAGCACGGCGGCGGCGATCCTCGATGGCACGGGAAAAGGGTTCATGAACGCGCTCTCATATGTATACCCAGGCATGGGGAGGGGATGCAATTTATATGCCACGGCAAAGGGGAGAGCGTGAGCCATCGGTCCCGTTAATTATGGAAATATAAACAGACACTACTGTCCCAACGTTAGTTGAATAGATTCAATTGTATGCAGCTTTCATCTATTTGTTCTATGTCTTCTTCCCTCGATAATGCCTGTAAAATTGGGGTTTTCTCGAAAAGGGCAACGCTCAGGAT